>JBCDGX010000635.1:0-3884 GCA_038750805.1 Myxococcota bacterium | reverse complement strand
CGATTCAGCATGAAAACCTCGTGGTGGCGGCAAGCCGCGTGCTCGGGGCGCGCGCTCGGCGCGCTTAGGTCGTTTAGTGCGCCGCGGCCCGACCTGGAAGAACCACCAAGCGAGGACATGGGGCCCGGAGCCGCCGCCAGAGCATCGTGGCATAAATCGAATTTGAAAATCGATTTCGCCATGTCAGCCTCGCAAACGTGGACGGCTCACGCGTGCGCGGCCTCGAGGTCGCCCTCCTCTGGCTCTCCCTCGTCGTCGGGATGACGCTGCACTTCACCTATGACGTGAGCGGTATTCGCTATGGCGTCGCCTTCGAGGCACCCGACGCGACCGGCGTCGTTCCTTGGTCGAGCTTCGTCCTGAAGGGCCTCTTCTACGTGCTGCCCTTCCTGATGGCCGTGGGAGCGCTCGGTGGCCCCGGGCGGGCCTACCGACGCGTCAACCTCGTAGTTGCAGTGCTCTTCCTGCTGCCCAACGCCGCCCACGTCGCCGGGACCGCATCGGCAGCCGACGACGTCCTCGGCTACGCGCAGATCCTCCTGCTCGGGGCCCTCCTTTTGGCCAACCTCCAGCTCGTTCGCCTCGCACGGCAGTGGCTTTCCATGGGCACGCCGGATACCTCTGCGGCCGACGCCGCTCCCCGGACGACGGGGCGCGAAGAGCTCCCCGCCGCCTCCTGAGCCATGCGCTTCGTTCATCTCATCCTCGCCACGGCCCTCGTGGCGTGCGGCGGCACCGAACCGGCGGAGTTGCCGCCGGACATGCCCGCGGACCTCGGGGCCGCCGAAGGCACGGGCGACCTCGGCGCGCCCGAGGCCCGGGACCGCTTCGGTCTCCACGTCGGCACCACGGGAGGGGACGCCACCGGGCTCGTCCTTCTCGTCGACGACGTCACCGCCGAGGGCGAGCTCGACCTCGCGACGGGGCTCACCGTGGAGCGCGGGAGCAACGTCTTCGCCTCGCCCTTTCTCCCGGACCGCTTCTTCGTCTTCGATGGCGCCCAGCCCGTGCTGACGCGCTACCGCGTCACGCCGGACGGCCGCTTCGAGGAGGAGGAGCAGCTCGCGTTTCCGGGGCTCCTGACGCCGCCGCGCTTTCTGGCGCCAGCGAGCTTCGTGTTCGCCGACGAGCGCCGCGCCTACCTCTTCGACGCCTTCGCCGCCGAGCTGATCCTCTGGGACCCCGTCGAGCTGAGCGTCATCGACGCCATCGCCGTGCCCACCGAGGACGTGCCGGGCCCGAACCTCCTCCCGCTCGTGGCCGTCGAGCCGGGACGCGCGGGCCAGCGCGTCGTGTACCCGATCAGCTTCGCAAACTCGGTCACCGACATCGCGCACCCCCGGACGCTCGTGGCCGTGCTCGACACGGAGACCGACAGCCTCGAGACGCTCCTCGTGACCGAGACCTGCGGCTACCTGCGCCACGTGTGGATCACTGAGGACGGCGACGCGCTCCTCAGCACGGACATCTTCTCGACGGCCGTGAACTTCGCGAGCGAGGGCGCGCGCGCGGGTCCGAGCTGCGTTCTTCGCCTCGACCTCGAGACCATGACCCTCGACGACGCGCCGGTGCTCGCCGAAGGCGAGGCTCTCGGCGGCAACCCCGGCGGGTCCTTCGCCTTCGTGAGCGACGATCGGGCCTTCGTCCGCGTCCTCGACCTCGACGCGCTTCCGGATGGCGGGGCGCTGACCACCGTTGAGCTGACGAACGGTGCGTATTGGCGCTGGGGCTTCGTCGACGGGCTGGACGGCGCGAGCTTCCGCTTCGTCGAGGGCGCGACGCTCGGGACGGGCTTCGCCCGGGCGCTGACCGTGCACGGGCGGCGGCTGAGCACGGAGCCCATCGGCACCGACGCCGGGACGCGCGTCGTGGAGCTCGGCGTCGACGGCTCGCGGCGCCCGGGCGTCCGCACCGGCCAGAACCTCCTCCACGTCTTCGCGCTCCGCTACTGAGCGCCGCATGACCGCGCTCGCCGCCCGAGCGCCCTGAGCGAACCATGACTCGACACGCGATCCTCGCCTTCCTTCTCCTCGCCGCCGCGTGCGGTGACGACGCCAGCGCATCGGATTCGGACGCCGGCACCGACCTCGGCGCCCCCGACGCCGCCTCGGACCTCGGCATGGACGAGGGCGCCCCGCCTCCGGACTTCGCGGCGCTCGTCACCGTGACCATCCTGCCGACCGGCGGGCGCACGACCTACCTGCAGGCCATCGACCTGAACACGCCGGGGCCTTTCGGCACCGAGGACGCCATCGAGAACTTCGGCAACGCCGTGAGCATCGGCGGCGACGGGCGCGTCTTCATCGGCCTCGCCGAGGAGCCGGTCTGGGTGCGCTACGAGCTCGACGCGGACGCGGGCCAGCTCGTCGAGACCGGACGCCTCAGCCTCGCGCCCACGGGCGCGCGCCGCATCGCCTTCGGCAATGCCTACGTCGACGCGACCATGGCCGTGACCGTCGTCCCGGAGCTCGCCATCGCCGTGGTCTGGAACCCGACGACGATGACCATCGAGCGCGAGATCGAGATGCCCCACCTGGAGGTCCGGGGCTTCACCGCGGAGACCTTCACGACGGTCGCGCACGAGGGGCTCGTCTACGTTCCCGGGCGCTGGGGCAACCTCGCCCTCGGGCGCATCGTGCCCGGCGTGTCCACGGCCATCCTCGACCCGGCGGCCGGCCGCGTCTTGGGTGTCGCCGAGGACGAGCGCTGCACGAGCGGCGGGCAGGTGGTCTTCGACGACGAGGGCTACGCCTACGTGATGGGCGACGGCCGGACGCACCTCACGCACGTGATCGCCTACGTCCGGGGCGAGCCTGCCCTCGACAACTGCATCCTCCGTATCCCGCCCGGCGGGACAGACTTCGACCCGGATTTCTACGTGGCCATCCCCTCGCTCACGGACGGCCTCCAGTCGATCACCGAGCTCAATACGGGGAGCCAGGGCTCGGGCGTCGGCTTCGCGAAGATGTTCTACCCGGACCAGCTCCCGGAGGGCGTGGAGCCCACGGGCTTCGAGTACTGGAACGAGCCGGCCCACCGCCTCTGGCGCCTCGAGCTCGGTGAGACGGTCACGGCCGCGCCGGTCGAGGGGCTCCCCTTCGGCCAGGTCGGTTTCGGGAGCTACCCCTACGAAGGTCAGCTGATGATCGGCGAGACGAGCGATGGGGCGACGAGCGAGGTATACGCCGTCGACCCGGAGACCAACGAGGCGACGCGTCGGTTCACGATGACGGGCTTCTTCACGGGCCTCTACGCGCTCGACGGAGACGACGAATGACCATGGTGCGATGGATGGCGGTGCTCTTCGTGCTCGCCGCATGCGGCTCGCCCGAGGCGGACGGGGACATGGGACCGGGGGACCTCGGCCTGAGGGACCAAGGGGGGAGCGCGGACGAGGGTATCGACGACGCCGGCGCCCCGGGCCCGCTCTACTCCGTCGGCACGATCGTGGCCGAGCCGACGGGCCGGAGCTTCTACGTCCAGACGACCAACGTCCTCGAAGGCTCCTTCGGTCTCGAAGGCGCCATCGAGGTGCCGGGCAACTCGCGCCACTGGGCCTACGAAGGCTCCGTGTACGTTGGCATGGGCGAAGAGCCCACGCTCGTTCGCTATACGCCGAACGCCGAGGGCGCGCTCGAGGAGACGGGCCGGCTGAGCTTTCTGGGCTTCGGCTCCCGAAGCATGCCGCCCGCTGCGGTCTTCATCGCACCGGACAAGGCCTACATGGTCCTCTTCGACGCGCTCACCGTCGTGATCTTCGACCCGACGGAAATGGCCATCCTCGGGGACATCGACCTCACGAGCCTCGGCGAGGAGGGCCTGATCAGCGAGCTCTGGTTCCCGACGCTTCACGCGGGACGGCTCTACCTGCCGGTGCGGCCCGT
>JBCDGX010000634.1:0-3886 GCA_038750805.1 Myxococcota bacterium | reverse complement strand
GCCAGGGCGTCGAGCCCGGCTTCGACGCGCTTCCGCCCGCCGAGGGGATCGAGCACCGCCGCGCGGAAGGAGCCGCCGAAGAGGCGCTCGGTGCGCTTCGGGAGCTCGACGTCGAGCACGCGCGCCGTGGCGCCCTCGATCTCCCGCGAGAGGACCTTGGCCGGGCCGAGCACGGTGGCCTTCTGCGGGTAGGCGAGGCCCTCGGCGTCCACCTGGAGCGTGCCGTTGGTGATGACGTCGACGTGGAAGGGCGACGAAACGCTCTCGTCCGCGAGCGCCTGGGCCAGGAAGAAGAGGCTCCAGAAGCCGCGCTCGAGGTGATGATGGAAGAGGCTCGAGCCGGGCCGGAAGGTGTCCTCGGCGTCGAGGAGCCAGAGGTGCGCGATGCGGTCCGGCGTGTGGCCGGAGGCGACCAGATCCGCGACGAGCGAGGCGTAGCCCTCGCGGCCGCGCTCGGGGCTGAGCGCGTACTCCTCGTCCGAGCGGCGCACGTAGGCGTCGCCCTCGTAGACCGCGGCGACCTTGTGGCCGCGCGCCCGGAGCCGGTCCCGGAGGCGCTGGCCGACGCCCCCGCGGTCCATGAAGAGCAGGTAGGTGTGTGTGCCGGGCGCGGCGTCGGGATCGGCGACCGTGAGCTTCCAGCGCGGCGCGAAGCCGAAGTCCTCGACGTTCGCGAGCTTCTCGAGGGTCTGCTCCACGGAGGCCGCGGCCGGCGCCGCGGGCTCGATGAAGTAGGGCTTGTGGTCCCACGCGTAGGTCGGGAGAACGACGCGCTGGCGCTCCTCCCCTTCCCACATGCCCTCCCAGTCGAGGCTCCCGCCGGAGGCCCAGACGCGGCCCAGGCAGGTCGTGAAGAAGTGGTCGTCGCCGACGGCCTCCTTCTGGTGGCGCACCGAGGGGAAGGCAGCGTGGCCGCCGCTCATGAAGCCGCGGTTCTGCCGGGCGAGGGAGCTGAGCGTCCGGCCCGGGCCGGCCTCGACGAGCACGCGGCGCCCGTCCGCGAGGAGCGTCGAGACGCACTCGGCGTAGCGCACCGTGCTCCGGAGGTGGCGCACCCAGTACTCCGGGTTCGTGGCCTCCTCATCCGTCAGCCAGGTGCCGCTCGTGTTCGAGGCGACGGGCTTCTTCGGCGCGTTGAGGCGGATGCTGCGGAGGTAGGCGCCGAAGTCCTCGAGCACCGGGTCGAGGAGGCGCGAGTGCGCCGCGGAAGAGATGGCGAGGCGCCGGGTCTCGATCTCCTCGTCCTGGTCGAGCTCCGCCTGGAAGGCGTCGATGGCGGCGACGGGACCGCTGACGACGCTCGACTCGGGGCCGTTCACGACGGCGAGGTCGAGGCCCTCCGGGAGGCGCCGGCGCACCTCCTCCTCCGGGAGCGTCATCATGATCATCGCGCCGGCCTCGGCGCGGTCGAGGAGCTGGCCGCGGAGCACGACGAGGCCGAGGCAATCCTCGAAGCTCATCACGCCCGCGAGGTGCGCCGCGGTGTTCTCGCCCAGGCTGTGGCCGAGGTAGGCGTCGGGCACGACGCCGCGGGACTCGAGGAGCTTCGCCATGGCCACGCTCGTCAGGAAGATGAGCGGGAGCTGGCGCTCCATCGGCGAGATGGCCTCCTCGGCGGCCTCGTCGGCGACCTCCGGGAAGAGGAGGCCGCGGAAGTCGAGGCCGTGCTTGTCGAGCAGGAGCTTCAGGCCCCGGTCGATCACCTCCCGGTAGACGGGCTCGGTGTCGTAGAGGTCCTTGCCCATGTTCGGGTACTGGGCGCCGCCGCCGGGCAGCAGGAAGGCCGTGCGCGGCTCCTCCGCCGACGTCGGCGTGGTGTGCGTCGGGACCCGGTTGGGGTCGTTGGCCTCGAGGAGCTCGGCGGCCTCTTCCTTCGTGCGCGCGGCGACGACGCGCCGCTCGCCGAAGGCCCGGCGGCCGTGATGGAGCGTCCAGGCGACGTCCGCGAGGTGGACGTCGTCGTCGGAGGCGCGGAGAAAGGCCGCGAGCTTCTCGCTCGCCCCCTGGAGGCTCGCGCGCGTGCGCGCGGAGAGGGTGAGGAGCTGGAGCGGCCGCTTGGCCTCGTCGGGCTCCATGCGCCCGGGCGGCTCCTGGAGCACGAGGTGGGCGTTGGTGCCGCCGACGCCCAGCGAGTTCACGGCCGCGCGTCGCGGATGGTCGGCGGGGGCCGGCCAGTCGGCGAGCTCGCTCGCAACCTGGAAGGGCGAGCCGTCGAAGTCGATGGTGGGGTTCGGCTTCTCGTAGTTCAGCGTTGGCGGGATCTTCGCGTGCTCGAGGGCGAGCGTCGCCTTGATCAGGCTCGCGACGCCCGCGGCCGTGTCGAGGTGGCCGATGTTCGTCTTGATCGAGCCGAGCTTGCAGAAGCCCTTGTCCTGGGTCTGCGTGCGGAAGGCCTGCGTGAGCGCCTCCACCTCGATGGGGTCGCCGAGGTAGGTGCCCGTGCCGTGGCACTCGATGTACTCGATGCTGCGCGGCTCGACGCCGGCGATGCCGTAGGCCTCGACCATGCAACGGCTCTGACCGTCGACGCTCGGGGCGAGGTAGTTCACCTTCGTCGCGCCGTCGTTGTTCACGGCGGTGCCGCGGATGACGGCGTGAATGACGTCCCCGTCCTCGAGGGCGTCCTCCATGCGGCGGAGCACGACGACGCCGGCGCCGGAGCCGAAGACGGTGCCCTGCGCGCGATGGTCGAAGGCATGGCAATGGCCCGTCGGGGAGAGGACCTCGCCCTCCTGGTAGAGGTAGCCGCGGTTCTGCGGGAGCTCGATGGTCACGCCGCCGGCGAGCGCCATGTCGCACTCGCGGCTGAGCAGGCTCTGCACGGCCATGTGCGTCGCGACGAGGGAGGTCGAGCACGCCGTCTGCACGTTCACGGAGGGCCCGTGAAGGTTCAGCAGGTAGCTCACGCGCGTGGCGAGGAAGTCCTTGTCGTTCCCCGTGTGCCGCAGGAGGAACATGCCGACGTCGTCGACGAGCCCCTGGTTCGAGCAGACGTTGAAGTAGAAATAGCTGCCCATGCCGCAGCCGGCGAAGACCCCGATGGGCCCCTCGAAGAGCTCGGGCGGGTGGCCGGCGCTCTCGAAGGCCTCCCAGCACACCTCCAGGAAGTGGCGGTGCTGGGGGTCCATGATCGCGGACTCCTTCGGGCTGAAGCCGAAGAACTCACCGTCGAAGAGCGGCACGCCGTCGAGGGGCGACGCCGCCCGGACGTAGTTCGGCTGGCGCAGCCGGCCCGCGCTCTCGCCCGCCTCGAGGAGCTCTTCCTCGGTGTACTGGCGGATGGACTCGCGCCCCGCGACGAGGTTCTGCCAGAGCTCGTCGACGTTCCACGCCCCCGGGAGCCGAGCCGCCAGGCCGACGATGGCGATATCGCCTTCGAAGATCTCGTATTCGTCCGTCATGGCTGTAACTTTCCAGCAGGTTCGTACTGTACGCGATCGGGTGTACGCAAGTCGCCATCACCCCTTAGGGCGGATGGGTTTTCGACGGGAAGAGTCCCGTGCTGAAGCCGGGGCTGGCGCCCCCGGACGAGGAAGCCTAAACCGCGGAGCCGTGGCGGTGGTGAACGTCGTGGGCGCCGGTGTGGGAGGCCTCGCATGCGCCATCGATCTCGCGGCCCACGGCGACACGGTCGAGGTCTTCGAGCGGGCGGCGGAGAGCGGCGGGAAGATTCGCACGTTGGACGTCGGCGGGGCCCCGATCAACGTCGGCCCGTCGGTGCTCACGCTGCCCTGGGTCTTCGACGAGCTCTTCGCCGGCGCCGGCGCGTCCTTCCGCGAGCGGGTGGCGGTCGAACGCGCCGAGGTCGTCGCCCGGCACACCTGGCCGGACGGCCTCGTGCTCGACCTCTACGATGACACCGCCCGGAGCGAAGCCGCCATCGCCG
>JBCDGX010000633.1:0-3893 GCA_038750805.1 Myxococcota bacterium | reverse complement strand
TGCCCGCCGCCGCCGCCGCGTGATGGCTCTGCCGCGCCACGCCGAAGAAGGCCGAGGGCGAGGTGCAGAGGACCACCGAGCCCGGTCGCCGCGCCTCCGTGAGGTGCTGGGCGAGAGCGCGCGTGAGCCGGACGGCCCCCACCAGCGGGCCGCGGAGCGCCGCCTCGAGCTCCTCGTCGCGCAGGCGCAGCACGCTCCGCTCCCGGCGATGGCCGACGCACGCAGCCGCTCCCTCGAGGCCGCCGAGGGCCTCCGCGGCAGCGGCGACGAGCGCGTCGGCCTCCATGGCGTCGGCGCGCGCCACGTGCTTCACGGCGGCGCCGAGCTCCTTCGCCAGCGCCTCGAGGCGGCCGCTCGGCTCCGGAAGCGGGCGGCCCTCGGCGTCCGTGTCGCCGTCGACGAGCGCGAGGGCGGCGCCTTCCTCCGCGAGCTCGCGGGCCAGGGCCCGTCCGATGGCTCCGGCGGCGCCCGTGACGAGGTAGCGGCGGCCCGCGTGGGAGCCGCCCGGCGAGTTCGAGTCGGTCATGCGCTCAGGGCCCTTGCGTGAGCGGGTTGCGCAGGAGCACGAAGCCCTGGCCGGCGCTCAGCCGAACGTTCGGTCGTCCGCCCGTCATCGTGGGCGTCCAGTGCATCAGGTTGCGCTCGTCCCCGGTCGTCGTGTCCGCGAGCACGTCGCCGCCGCCAAAGGGCGCGCAGCCAGGCGGCGTCTCGCCGGCGCCGCAGGCGTCGAGGCGCTCGGTGACGTGAAAGAGGCCGAGGAAGTGCCCGAGCTCGTGGGCGAGCACCTGCCCGGCGAACTCGGCCTCGCCGATGACGGCCTCGTCGAAGGCGAGCACCACGCCGCTCTCGCCGGTGCCCGGAAGGCCCGCGGGTCCGGGGATGGCCCCGGCGACGCCGAGGGTCGAGAAGCCCGAGCCCCCATCGATGCTCCGCACGAGGAAGATGGACACGCGCGCCGTGGCGTCCGGGCGGCTGGTGCGGAAGAGCTCCGAGAGCTCGCTCTCGGTGCCGTCGGTCGAGTCGATGACCTCGAAGCGCGCGCCGCCCACGTCGAAATAGCGTGCGCCCCCCACGTTCAGTCGAAGGCCCTGGGCGGCGAGGATGCCGCTGGCGCGGTCGAGCGTGCCCCGGACCCGTGCGTTACGGCCGGCCGTGCTCGCGCTCAGGCCGAGGCCCGGGCCGAGATGCACGTCGAGCTCGAGCTGGCCTTCGCTCGGCGCGGGCCCGCGGAGGATACGCGCGCGGAGGGACACGGAGGTGACGCGCGTATCGGCCGGGTCGCCGAGGGCGAAGACCGTGGCCTCCAGGCGTCCCCGGACGAGCGCGACGCGATCGGCCGTCGTGTTCGGCACGAGCATGGTCGCGACCTCTTCCGTGTCCCCGACGATCCATCGAATGGGCGAGTCCACGAAGGTGCTGATGTCCTCGAGGTCGTAGATGCGCCGCCCCGTCGCGTCGTCGGCGCTGCCGTAGGCGATGGGTCGCTCGATGCCGCCGGCGTAGCTCGCGAGGAGCGTGACGCTGCGGGCGTTGGGGGGGAGCGCGAAGGCGACGCGGCGGCCCCGTCCGCCGGTGAGGTCGAAGGCGCCGAGGTCGAGGTCGACGATGCCCGAGCGGATGTCGAAGGCGCAGACCCGGGGCATGCCGGGGCCGTCCGTGGTCGCGGCGCAGACCATGCCGGGCAGGCAATCGTCGGCGCTCACGCAGCCCTCGGTGCAGACCCGGCTGACGCAGGCCCGGGAGGCGCAGTCTTCCTGTTCCGTCGCCGGCCGGCAGCTCGCGGCGAGGGCGTCCCCGCCCAGCGAGGAGACGCAGGCGAGCTCGACGCGGTCGATGCTGCCGTCCGCGTCGTCGTCGAAGTCGACCGGGGCGCAGAGCTGGCCGCCGACGGAGGGGCAGTCGGCGGTGCGCTCGCAGGCCGCGGCGCAGCGGTTGTCGTAGGCCTCCGGGAGGCACACCCCGGCGCAGCGCTCCGGCACGCATCCGACGGCGCCTGCGTCGATGCCGAGATCCCGGCCGGCGTCGATGCCCGCGTCCGGCGCGCCCGCGTCGACGCCGAGGTCCCGGCCGGCGTCGATGCCCGCGTCCGGCGCGCCGGCGTCCGAGCCCATGCCGTCACCGACGGTGACGACCGTATCGCCGCATGCGGCCAGAAGAGCGAGGGCGCCGGCGAGGAGCGGCAGCGCGCGGGGAGGAAAGCAAGCGATCATGGGCGTCCCGGGGACGCGACCGGCGCGCCTCGGCTATCGTCACCCAGCGTAGAGGCAGCTCGGCCCCTGCGCGAGGAGAGACCGGCTGCGCTACGGACGTTACGAGCTCATGCGGCGCATCGCGTCGGGCGGCATGGCCGAGATCTTCCTCGCCCGGGCCTGGGGCGAGGCGTCCTTCTTTCGCGACGTCGTCGTCAAGCGCCTCTTCGAGAACCTCGCGGCGCACGAGGACACGGTGCGGAGCTTCCAGTTCGAGGCGCGCATCCTCGCGCACCTCTCCCACCCCAACGTGCCGCAGGTCTACGACCTCGGCTTCGAGCAGGGCACCTGGTTTCTCGCCATGGAGCACGTCGAGGGCGCGACCCTCGCGGACGTCTGGCGGCGGGGCGCGCGCCTTGGTCAGGGCATGCCCCTCGAGGTCACGCTCGGCGTGCTGCACCAGGTCGCGGAGGCCCTCGCCCACGTGCACGCGGCCTGCGACCGCGAGGGGAGGCCGCTCCGCATCGTCCATCGCGACGTCACGCCGCACAACGTGATGCTCCGGCACGATGGCGTGGCCAAGCTCCTCGATTTCGGCGTCGCGAAGAGCGTCGCGCGGGCGGAGACGGGAGCCACGCGCGGCACGCACGGCTACATGGCGCCGGAGCAGGCGCGCGGGGGGCGCGTCGACCAGCGCGCGGACGTCTTCGCGCTGGGCATCGTCCTCTACGAGCTCACCACGGGGCGCCGCCTCTTTCGCGGACCGGACGCCGCCGTGCTCGTCGAGGTCGTGGAGCGTGACGTGGCGCCACCGAGCGTGCTGGCGCCGGGCTACCCCGCCGAGCTCGAGGCCATCGTGCTCGGCGCGCTGGCGCGGGACCCGGCCAAGCGGACCCCGAACGCCGCCGAGCTGGCGGGGGCGCTCGAGGCCTTCGCGTCGAAGCACGGGCTCCGCATCGGACGCCGGAGCCTGGCCGAGCGCCTCCGTCCCCTCATGGCGCCGGACGTCGGGCGCGAGGGCGAGGGCGAGGGCCCGGAGGCCGAGGCGCCGGCGGTCGCGCCCGAGCACGCGCTGGTCCTGCCGGCCGACGCCGCGGAGCTCGGCCTCGACGACGAGCTGCCGACCGATGAGTCGCTGATCCTCGACGCCGAGGAGGCCGCGGCCCTTCGGGTGGACCCCCTCGAGGACGTGGTCACCGAGGTGAACCTCGCCGTGACCGCCCGTGAGGACGACACGGCACGACTTGGCCATGAGCGGCACGACGACTAGACTCGGCGTGTGGCACATCCCGGCACGAATGGCGCCGCCGCGCTCACGGACCTCCTGGCGGGGCGGCTCGCGCAGGCGCGCTCCCGGGCCCTCGAGGGGCCGCCGGAGCTGCGCATGGCCGTGGCGGCGGAGCTCGGCGACGCGGCGGCGGCGCGCGCCGAGCTCGCCGAAGCGGGCGAAGGACCGCTGGCGGCCTACGCCCGCGGCCGCCTCTGTCTCCTGGCGGAGGACGTCGAGGGCGCGCTCGCGGCCTTCGACGACGCCGCGCGGAGCGAGACACCGGAGCTGGCGCACGCGGCGCGCGAGGCCGCCATCGAGGCGCTTCTCGATCGGGATGGGCCCGTCGACGCCTCGGCCGCGGCGACGCGCCTCGCGGAGGCCCGCGCCGCGCTGAGCGGGCCCGAGCCCCTCGGCCTCCGCTGGCTCGTCGCGCG
>JBCDGX010000632.1:0-3899 GCA_038750805.1 Myxococcota bacterium | reverse complement strand
GGATCGAGATCACCGCCCGACGTGGGGAAGCTCCCGAGCCCGTGATGCAGACCGCGCTACGACAGCTGGAGCAGGTCGTCTCGATGCTCGTCGCGCTCATCAAGAACTGCGACCGCTGATTCGCGGGCAAGGGCATGGGCAAGGGCATGGGCACGGGCACGGGGCAGGCAGCATGAAGAACGCGAGCGTTCTTCAGCAGCCTGCTAGACCGCGAGCTCGACGATCTCGGCGGCGGGCTCCGCGCCGAGGTCGAGCCACGCGACGGTGATCGGCAGCCTGAATCGGCGGGGGCCGGCGCTCCCCGGGTTCAGGTAGAGGACCCCGTCCGATCGTTCGATCGAGGGCTGGTGGCTATGCCCGCTCACCACGACCTGCGCGTCGGGCGGGGCCGCGAGGGCGCTTCGGTCGTGGACCAGGTGCACGCGCACCCCCGCGAGGGTCACGGTGACCGCGTCCGGGAGCTCCCGGGCCCAGTCCTCGGCGGGCTTGTTCCGCCGGCGACTCCGGCGCACGGCCTCGGGCTCGTCGACGTTGCCGCGGATGACCGTGAGCGGCGCGAGCGCCCGAAGCCCCTGGAGCACGTCCGGATGCCCGACGTCGCCGGCGTGGAGCAGGTGCTCCGCGCCCCGGAGCGCCGCGAGGGCCTCCGGGCGTAGCAGACCGTGCGTGTCGGAGATCACCCCGACGCGCACGGTCCTACTCGGCCGCCGGGAGCGGCTCGAGCTCGTCGCCGCCGAGGATGAAGAAGGCGTTCCCGTACACGCCGAGGAGCTCGACGGCCTTGTCGATGTCTTCCTTCGTGTGCCCGCGCGTGACGTTCAGCCGGAGCCGCTCCTCACCGCGCTTCACCGCCGGGTAGGTGATCGGCACCATCATGATGCCGCTCTCGAGCATGGCCACGTGCGTGAAGAGCGCCTTCCGCTCCTCCCGGCACATGACGGGCATGATGTGCGAGTCGCTGAGGCCGAGGTCGAAGCCGAGGTCCGTCAGCCCCTTCCGCATGTAGGCGCTCTTGTCGTGCAGCTCGGCGACGAGCTCCTCGCCGTGGTCCTCGAGCATGTCGAGGATCGTCGAAGCCGCGGCCACCACGGGCACGGGCAGGCTCGCGCTGAAGAGGAAGGAGCGCGCCTGGTGCTTCACGAAGTCCACGGTCTCGGCGTCGCCGAGGAGGATCCCGCCGATGCCGCCGAAGGTCTTCGAGAAGGTGCTCACGACGACGGGGATGCGCCCTTCGAGGCCGTACTTCTCGATGATGCCGCGGCCGCCCTTGCCGAGCGTGCCCGTCCCGTGGGCGTCGTCGCAGACGACCACGGCCTTGTCGTCGGCCTCGGCCACGGCGAGCAGGTCGTGGATCTTCGCTTCGTCGCCATCGAGGCTGTAGATGCCCTCGAGGAGGACCATGGCCTTCTCGCGCTCGCGCTTCCGGAGGATGCGCTCGAGGGCCCGCGAGCTGTTGTGGTTGAAGAAGCGGATCTCCGGGCCGTTCCGCGGCGTCCCGGCGGCGGCAAAGGTGCCGTCGAGGATGCAGGCGTGGCTCAGGCTGTCGAGGACCAGGGTCGTGTCCCGGTCCGCGAGCGCCATGATCGTCCCGACCATGGCCTGGTAGCCCGTGGTGAAGACGAGGCATTTCTCGAAACCGAACCAGGCCGCGAGGCGCTCCTCGAGCTCGACGTGCGCCGTGGTCGTCGCCTGCACGCGGCTCGAGCCGAGGCCGACGGAGAACTTCTTCACGGCCTCGATGGAGGCCTCTTTGACCTTCGGATGGTTCGTCAGCCCGAGGTAATCGTTCGAGCTGAAGTTGACGATGGGCTTGCCGTCGATGCTCGTGTGGAGCCCGCCGCTCTCGAACTGCCGAAAGTACGGATAGACCTGCTGCGCCTGCGCCTCGCGGATGCGCTCGAGGCCATCCCGCGCCTTGTCCTGAATCCAGCTCATGCCTTCGCTCCGCGCTCTAGGCGGCGTCTTCGGGGCCCGCGAGCACGACCGCGCTCGCGTTCCCGTAGAAGCCGACGGCCGTGACGGCTACCACGCGCGGCGCCGCCTTCAAGGCCTCGCCCGCGACGATGGGGGCAACGGGCGCTCCCGCCATCCAGGCGAGCGCCGACGCCATGGAAAACGCACCCGCCGCGCCGAAGGTCTCGCCCTGGAGGCGCTTCGGGGCCGCGACGGGGACCCCCGGGAGCGCACGCTCGAGGGCGATGGCCTCCGCGTCGTCGAGGCGCGCGAGGCCGCCCCGGGCGCTCGCGACGACGTCGACAGACCGGGCCTCGAGCCCGGCCTCGGCGAGCGCCATGGCCAGCGCGCGCTCGACGGCCTCGGGGCGGGCGTCGACGAGGCGAAGCTCCTCCTCGGGAGGCTCGAAGGCGTTGCCGTAGCCGAGGACGCGGCCGAGGACCCGCGCGCCGCGGGCCTTCGCCGAGGTCTCGCGCTCCATCACGAGGTAGCAGGCGCCCTCGCCCATGGTCAGCCCGGGTCCGTTCCCGTCGGGCGGGGCGAGCACCTCGAGGCGCGAGAGCCCGAGGTGGAGCGCGTCGCTCACGACCTCGCCGCCGCCGACCAGGAAGGCCTTCCCGCGCCCGTTGATCAGGTGCGTGTCCGCCGCAAGCACGGCGTCGAGGGCCCCGCAGTTCCCGTCCACGATGGTCGTGTTCGGCGCCTCGAGGCCCTCCCAGATGCTCACGTAGCCCGCGGCCGCGTTGATCACCGTGTTGGGGAAGCGCGAAGGGTTGATGAAGCGGGGCGCCTCGAGCTCCGCTACGCGGTTCAGCTCGGTGATCGCGTCGAGGGAGCCGTAGGCCGTGGCGCTGCAGATCCCGACCGTCCCGGCGTCCGGCGCGCCCTCGAGCCACGCGCCATCCCGCTTGATGCCGGCGTCGGCCAGCGCGTGCTTCGCCGCGGCGATGAGGAACTTGGTCAGCCGGTCGTAGCTCCGGTGGCCGCGCTTCCCGAGGTGCGCGGCCGGGTCCCAGCCCCAGACCTCGGCCGTGCGCGAGGCGCCGACGCGCGAGGCGTCCAGCGCCTCCGACTCGGTCTTGAAGGCGCGCGCGGGCGCCTCCTCGGGCGTGGCGAGGGCCGCTTCGAAGGCTAACCGGCCGACGCCGAAGGGGCTGACCGAGCCGGCCCCTGTGATCGCCAGCCGCACGGCTCAGGCCGCGAGGGGCGCGGGCGCCGGGAGCACACCCGGGCGCGCGAGGGCGACCACGGCGTCGTAGCCGCCGAAGGCCAGCGAGTTGTTGAGCGCGATGCGCACGTCGTGGCGCTCGGCCTGGTTGGCGACGAGGCGTACGTCGCAGGCCGGGTCCCGCTCCTCGTGGTGGATGGTCGGGGGCACCCAGCCGTCCTGGAGCGTGAGCACGCAGCTCACGGCCTCGAGCGCGCTCGCCGCGCCCATGCAGTGCCCGAGCATGCTCTTCACGCTCGTCACCACGGGGCGATGCTCACCGAAGACGTCGCCGAAGACCTTGGTCTCCACCGGGTCGTTCGAGGGCGTGCCCGTGCCGTGGGCGTTCACGAAGTCCACGTCGGAGGCCGCGAGGCCGCTGGCCTCGAGCGCGCGGCGCATGGCGAGGGCGCTGCCGGCCCCGTCCGGGCGCGGGCGCGTGATGTGGTGCGCGTCGCAGGCGAGGCCGTAGCCGCCGATCTCCGCGAGGGGCGTCGCGCCGCGCCGAACCACGCTCTCCTCGGACTCGAGGACGAGCACGCCGGCACCTTCCCCGAGGAGGAGGCCGCGACGGCCTGCGTCGAAGGGCTGGCACTTCTCCGGCGCCATGGCGCCGAGGCGCACGAAGCCCGCGTACTGGAGCTTCTCGATGACCTCGCTCGCGCCGGTGATGACGCGGTCCGCGCGCCCCGCGCGGATCTGGTCGAGGGCGTAGCCGATGGCGTAGTTGCCCGCCGCG
>JBCDGX010000631.1:0-3903 GCA_038750805.1 Myxococcota bacterium | reverse complement strand
GCCGCCGGACGCTGCTCTTCATCGACGAGATCCACCGCTTTCACAAGGGCCAGCAGGACGCGCTCCTGCCGCACGTGGAGGACGGGAGCGTGACCCTCGTCGGTGCGACGACGGAGAACCCGAGCTTCGCCGTGAACGCGGCGCTGCTCAGCCGGGCGCGGGTCTTTCGCCTCGAGCCGCTCCCCGCCGAGGAGCTCCAGGCGCTCCTCCAGGAGGCCCTCGTGGACGAGGAGCGCGGCCTCGGCGGCGCCGTGCGCGCGACGCCCGAAGCCCTCGCGCTCCTCGCCGAGGCGGCCGATGGCGACGCGCGGCGGGCGCTGACCGTGCTCGAGGTGCTCGCGAGCGACGGGCGGGCCATCGACGAGGCCGCCGTGGGCGAGGCCTTCGCCTCGAAGACGCTCCGCCACGACAAGAGCGGCGACGCCCACTACGACGTCGTCAGCGCGTTCATCAAGAGCCTCCGGGGCTCGGATCCGGACGCGGCGCTCTACTGGATGTTCCGGCTCCTCGAGGCCGGCGACGACCCGCGCTTCGTGCTCCGCCGCATGATCATCTTCGCGAGCGAGGACATCGGGAACGCGGACCCTCGAGCCCTCGAGCTGGCCGTGGCCACGGACGCGGCCTTCCAGCGCCTCGGGCTCCCGGAGGGCCTTCACCCCCTCGGCCAGTGCTGCACCTACCTGGCCTGCGCGCCCAAATCGAACGCGAGCTACATGGCGTGGCAGGCGGCGCAGCGCGACGTGCGCGAGAGCGGGTCCCTGCCCGTCCCCCTCCACCTCCGGAACGCGCCGACGAAGCTCATGAAGGCCATGGGCGCCGGCGAGGGCTACCGCTATCCGCACGACGAGGGCGGCTACGCGCCGGGTGTCGTCTACCTCCCGGAGCGCCTCGCCGGGCGCCGCTACTATGCGCCCACCGCGAACGGCCTCGAGGCGCGCATCGCGGAGCGGCTGGCGCGCCTTCGCGGAGAGACCGGCGACGAGAGCGGCTGACGGCCTCAGGGCCGCCGGCCCGAGACCAGGTAGTGGGTCATGCCGCGGGCGCCGACGTAGGTGCCGGCCTCCACGGCCTCGCGGAAGCGGGCGTTGCGCGCGGCGAGGAGGGCCCAGGCGCGCTCGAAGGCCGCGTCCGGCTCCCCGGCGGCGCGATGGAGCGCGCGGACGTCCTCCTTCGCGCCCCAGCCGCTCACCTGCCCCTCCATCCACTTCAGGGTCTGGGCGAGATCGCGCTGCTGGTCCGGCGCGTCGTAGGGGGGAACGAGCGCCGGGCAGCGGTCGTTCGCCACCACCTGCACGTCCGCGAACCCCTCGCGGGCGAAGAGCCCCGGGAGCCGTTCGCCGATGGAGCTATCGCCCTGGCCGAGCGCGATCTTTCCGCGGTGTAGCGCCTCGTGGAAGCGCAGCAGGACGAGGGTCTCCTCGAAGTCCGGGCGCGGCTCGGCGAGGGCCTCGACGAGCACGTTGCCCAGGTTGTTCGGCTCCGAGGCCACGACGAGGCCCCCGGGGCGCGCCACCCGGTGCATCTCGCCGAGCACGGCTGCGGGATCCGGCACGTGCATCAGGACCGTCTGGCAGGTGACCAGGTCGAAGCTCGCGTCGTCGAAGGGCAGCCGGGCCCCGCTCGCCTCGTGGAAGGTGAAGCGGAGCCCGCGCTCCCGCGCGCGCGCCTCGGCCCGCTCACGGAAGCCGCCCTCGTGATCCACGCCGCTCAGGCGAACGTCCGCGTGGCACCGCGGCGCGAGGAGCTGGCCCCAGTGGCCGACGCCGCAGCCCACGTCGAGCACGTCCCGGACGTCGGCGAGGGCCCAGCGCTCGGCCATCAGGTCGAGGAAGTCCGCGTTCCACCAGCCGTCCCGCCAGTCGTTCTCGAAGGCGTGGCGCTCCCCGTAGCTCTCCGCGCTCCAGCCGCGATTCTTGCGCTTCTCGCTCATCGCGTCCGTGCTCCCCGCATGGAGATTAGTACGTCGGCCCGGAGGTCCGGGCCATGGCGCTCGCTCGCGCGGCGAGTCCCCGCGCCCTCGCCGCGTGCGTGGCCGAAAGGCGCATCGCTGCGGGTTCGTACGCGCTCGGGGACGGTGCGCGCGCTCACGAGACGTGCGACTGTCGCCTACGTGAGAGCACGTAGGCCTACGTTTCCTCACGTCTTCGATGCGCTCCTCGTTCCCTAGCCCTCGGTCGTCGGCGCATACCCTTCATGACGACGGGATCCTCCGGCTCGTCAGCCGGGGGAGCGTGCTGGTGGCGTGCAACCGCGAGCCTCCGGCACAGCGAGGCCTCGAGATCCTGCTGGACGAGCTCGACGCGCTCCACGAGCGGCAGCGCGCGCGCGTCTCCCTCGTCGTCGTGCCCGCCGCAGAGCGTCCGCGCATGGACCCGGACGTCGCGCGGTGCATCTCGCAGGCCTGGCGCCTCCGCGACGGGCAGATCGCCTGCGGCGCCGCGTGGCTTCGGCGGAGCGGCTTCTTCGCCGCGGCGGTGCGGAGCATCGTCACCGGCGTGCTCCACACGCGGCCGAGCTCCGCGACCCCCATCCGTGTGACCGACGATGGCGATGACATCGCGGCCTTCGTCGAGCGCCACGATCCCGGGGCGTTTCACGTCCGCGAGCTCCTCGACATGGCCGTGGAATGAGCGCGGGGCGGCCGCCTGCCGCGACCCCACCCCTCGCCCTTCGCCCCGCGCCCCAGGACGCCGAGTGGGCCGCGGGCTGGTGGCACGAGCGGCACGCGAAGAAGCGCCGGGCCGCGCGGCGCTCGAAGGCGCGCCTGCTCTTCCTCGGCGATTCGATCACCGAGAACCTCGAGGGCGGCCTCGGACGTCGCGTGATGCGTCGCTACTACCGGAGCCGCCGGCCCTTCAACCTCGGCTTCGCCGGTGACCGGACGGAGCAGGTGCTCTGGCGGCTTTCCCACGGCGCGGTCGACGACCTCCGCCCCGAGGTCGTCGTGCTGCTCATCGGCACCAACAACACCGGGCACCGCATGGACGCGGCGGCCGACACGGCGGCGGGCATCGCCCGCATCGTCGACGAGCTGCATGCGCGGCTCCCGGAGAGCCAGGTGCTCCTCCTGGGTCTCCTCCCGCGCGAAGCCACGGCCGAGGACCCGCTCCGGCGGCGGAACGAGGCCATCAACGCCCGGATCGCGACGCTTCCCGGCGTCACCTTCCTCGACGTGGGCGCCCGCTTCGTGCGCGCCGACGGGAGCCTCCGCGAGGACCTCCTCCCGGACGGGCTCCATCTCGACGAGGAGGGCTACCGCGTGCTCGCGGAGGCGATGGAGCCGACGCTCGCGCGCCTGCTCGGGGACCGGGAGCGCGCCTGAGCCGCCTCAGCGCTCGGCGAGGAGCTCCGTGCAGAGCCGCTCGAGCTCCATGAGCGCCCGGCCCCGGCTGGCCCCGAGCTCGTCGAAGGCCGCCACGTCGAGCACCTTCACGAGCCGCGGCGCCCAGGCCTCGTAATCGCCGGCGTCCTCTTCCTCGAGCTTGGCCTGGAGCCGGAAGGCGCGCGCCGCGGCTTTGCCGCTCGCCGTCTTCGCGAGGGCCACGGAGGCTTCACGGAGGCCCGGTCCGGCCATCACCTCCGCCTCGCTGAGGAGCGCGAGGCTGCTGCGCGCCGTCGCCCGCGGCGCCGCGGGGATGTGTACGGCGGCCTCGAGGCGCTCGGGGCGGGGCCCGCGGCGGCGCTGCACGGCGTAGGGGTGGGCCCGCCGCGCGTCGAGGGCGCAGACGAGGAGCGCCACCGGCGCCGCGCGGTAATCGTCCCGAAGAAGCTCGGCGATGACGAGGGCGCGAAAGCCGTCCTCCTGGGCGCGCACGAGGGCGAGCGCCTGCGAGGAGGCGCCCTCCTCGAAGAGCGCGATCGCGTTCCGGGCGAGGTCGCGGGGCCGCATCCCCCCACATGTAG
>JBCDGX010000630.1:0-3904 GCA_038750805.1 Myxococcota bacterium | reverse complement strand
TGGCGGAGCTCGAGCAGGCCGCCGAAGAGCGCATCGCCGCCGCGGAGCGCGCCCGCGACGAGGCCATCGCGACGGAGCGCGACGCCCAGGCCGCGCGCCTCGCCGAGGCCGAGCGCGAGCTGGAGCGGCTCCGGGAGGCGCTGGAGGCGCAGCGCCGGGCGGCCCGCGAGGCGTCGAAGGAAGAGCTCGAGGCGGCACGGCGCGACGCCGATGCGGCGCGTGCCGACGCCCTCGCCCAGCAGCGCAGCGCCGCCGCTCAGCTCCGAAAGCTCGAGGGACACGTCGCCGCGCACAGGCGCCGCGACGCCGAGCTCGAGGCGGCGTTGCGGACCGCGCAGGGCGAGCGCGACACCGCCCAGACGCGCCTCGAGGAGATGAGCGCGCGCCTGCGCATCGCGTCACAGTTCCCGCCAGCCCCCAGCGGCGACGCCAAGGCGCGGGTCCTCGAGGAGCGCATCGCCGAGCTCGAGGACGACCTCGCGGCTCAGGGTGGCGAGGCGGCCGAGGCGCTCCACGAGCTGGACTCCCGCCTTCGCTCCTCGGAGGCGGCCCGCGCCCGCGCGGAGGCCCGTGCGCGGGAGGCCGAGACGCAGGTGCTTCAGCTCGAGCTCAGCTCCCGGAGCACGGGACCGGGCCTGGACGCGCGGCGGCGCCTCGCCGAGGCCCGGCAGCGGCTTCAGGACCAGGCCGAGCGCATCGAGGCCCTCGAGACCCTCGTGCGCGACCTCAGCCGTGGTCGCGGGCGCTAGCCCGGAGCTTCGCGAGCACGGCCTCCAGGAGGCGCAGCTCCGCCTGCCCCGCCTTCATGTAAACGGGGATCGTGCGCCGGTGACGCTCGCACGCCCTCACGAGGAGCGCGCGTTCGTCCTGCGTCAGCGTCACGCGGCTTCCGACGTCGTCGTCGGGAGCCGTCACTCCTACTCGCCGTCGGACGCGGGCGTCGCCGCGGCCTCGGCCTCGGCCTGCGCCGCCGCCTCGAGGGCCGCGAGCTGCTCACCGGCCGCCGTGACGTCCGTGAGGAGCTTGCGCTCCCGCGGGCCCACCTCCGGGCGGTCGCTCACGGACACGAGGAGCACCGGCGGGATGGCGTCCTCCATCTTCTTCCGGTCGTCGAAGAAGGCGTTCCGCACCTTGCGCGCGTGCGCCGATACCTCTTCGAGCTCGCGGTCATTCGCGTCCTCGAGCTCCGAGATCTTCTCGATGATCTCGAGAATGGCGCGGTTGATGGGCTCGTCCTGACCCTTGGTCTTGTCCAGGTGCTTTCCAACGGCGTTCACGTCGGCGATGGACAGCGGGTAGATACCGTAGCCCGCCGCCGGCGAGCTGTAGACCGACTGGAGAACCCCGAGACAGACGTACAGGTTCTTGTCGTAGATGCTGCCCTTGTGCCAGCGCATCATCATCGCGAAGATCTTGCTGACGATGTACCGGTTGGGCTGGACCGAGGACAGAATCAGGAAGGGGTCGCGCTCACCGATCAGCGCGTCGATCACCCAGCGATTCTCGATCTCGAGCATCTGCAGATAGACCGGGTAGTTGTCCGGCGTGATGCCCACGGTGCTGAGGAAGCGAGCGTAGGTCACGGACGCCTCGACCGCCTCCGGCGTGCGCGTACCGAACATTCCCATGAGGAGTCGGTTCTCGATCTCACGGATGAACGCGTCCGAATCGTTTCTCATATCGGCCATCGGGATCTCTCGGGACTGCCAGGGGAAGGGGGGTCAGCCGACGAAGAGGTGCCGCGGCGGCACCTCCTCCTCGAGGTAGTTCCCGCGCACGAGAAGCACCTGCGGAATCACGTCCTCGAGCACCTTCGTGTTGTCGAAGAAGTTGCTCCGGATGCGCATGGCCTTGCGCGCCACGGACTCCATGCGCGAGTCCCAGCGCAGGCCCTCGAGGGACCCGACCCAGTCGAGAATGTCGAGGATGACCCGGTTGCGGGGCTCGTTCTGGCCCGCTTCCTTCACCAGGTGCTTGCCGAGGTTGTCCACGTCGGCGACCGAGAGCGGGTAGATCTTGTAGCCGTCGCGCGGCGAGCTGTAGGCGTTCTGAAGAACGCCCAGCACGATGGCGAGGGTCTTGTGATAGATGCCGCCCGGACGCCAGCGCGTCAGAAGGACGAAGGCCTTCTGAATGACGTAGGTGTTCGGCGGAATCGTCGAAAGCAGCAGAAACGGGTCCCGGTCTTCGCCGATGAGCTCATCGAGAACCCAGTGGTTCTCGATCTCGAGCATCTTCAGGAAAAGCGGGTAGTTCTCGGAGTCGAGACCCGAAAGACGCAGGAAACGCGCGAAGGACATCGCGGACTCCACGGCCTCCGGCGTACGCGCCGACATGATCTGCTGCAGGATGCGGTTCTGCACCTCAAGAATCGCATCGCGGGTCCATTCGCCCTCGGACGGGGGTTCGGTCGTGGCCAAAACTGCCTCCCGGGCATCATGCGGGGCGGCCGTCGGGGCCGGCCCGGCTTTCAAGCCGGGGCGGACTGTCCCTAACTGCCCTAACGATGTCAACGCGAGAGTGTGGGCGGGGCCACGCGGTCGCCGCGGCCGGGCGCAACCCGCGAGGTCCGCGCCGTCCGCTGCCGGCCCCGAGTCGCGAGGTGCCCACGGTCCGCTACGCTCCCGCGCCATGAGCTCGACCAAGCGGAAGGTCCTCTCCAGCCTCGCCATCGATGCCGCGCCGGAGCGCGTGTGGGAGACGCTCGGCGACGCCGCGTCCTGGGACCGCTGGAACCCGATGTTCGGGCGCTTCGAGGGCCGCTTCGACGTCGGGGCGCCCATCGCCTTCGACATCCGCCTCGGGCGCGGCACGGTGCGGGCCGAGGCCACGGTCCAGCGGGCCGACGCCGGGGAGCTGCGTTGGGTCGGGCCGCGCAAGGCGGTGCAGAAGCCCTTCGCCGGCGCCGACCACTTCTTCCGCCTCGAGCCTCTCGACCACGGGCGCAGGACGCGTCTGGTGCACGGGGAGACCTTCCGCGGCGCGCTCTTCGCGCTGCTCTGGCCCCACGTCCGGAAGATGCTCCCGGCGGCCTACGACGAAGTGAACGCCGCGCTGAAGCGCGACGTCGAAGCGCGCGGCTAGCGCCCGGAGCTTCGGGCCGCGCTTCTAGGCCGTGAGCGGCGGGGCCGGTCGGCTGCCGGGGGACGAAGCATCTCCTGCATCGGGAACGTACGGTCTGCCGACCGGTGACGCCCGCTTCACGAAACGGGTCCCCGCGCCGTTTCCCTCGCCATGGGGATGCACGGACTCTCGATTCGCACGCTGCTCGTCATGAGCACGCTCGCCGTGACCGGAACGGCCACGGCCCAAACCGCGCCCGCGCCCGAGGCGGCGGAGCGCTGGGTGGCGCCCGTCGCCAACGTCTGGACGCGCTTCGAGCTCCGACGGGGCTACGACGACCTTGCCCTGAACGGGCCCGCGCGTCTCGCGCGAGATCAGGACGCTTTCTACTACCGGGCCGCCTTCGGGTTCGTGACCCGTCCGCTCGAGGTCAGCGATGGCCTCGCGGTCTCGCTGAAGGTGCTGCCGCAGTCTTCGGGTGTTTGGCAGGCCGGTGGCGACACGCTCACGAACGCGAGCCTCGACCTTCAGGAGGGCTACTTCAGCCTCCACGTCGGCACCGACTGCTTTCGCCTCGACCTCGGTCGAAAGGAGATCGCCTACGGCGATCATCTGATCATCGGCAGCGTGCCCTGGCATCAGACCGGACGGACCTTCGACGGCGCTTTCGGTCGCTTCTCTCTTCGTAATGGCGCTTACGTCGATGCCTTCTTCACGGTCATCCTCGAGGGGCTTCTCCGCAGCGAGGTCGCGCCGAGCGAGGCCTTCGGCGCGGGCGATGGCTACTTCGCGGGCGTGTACGCGGGCCTCGGACCGCTCCTCGCGGACGACCTCGCGCTCG
>JBCDGX010000629.1:0-3906 GCA_038750805.1 Myxococcota bacterium | reverse complement strand
CTTCGTGCTTCTCGTCCCGTTCGCTCTGGCGGACCTCGGCCTGCGAGCGGCCCTGGGCGGCGGCGTCGAGCGCCAGCCGGAACTCCTCGGCGGACTGGAAGCGGTCACCGGCGTTCTTCTCGAGGGCCTTCGCGAGCACGTCCGCGACGGCGCCGGGCACCTCGACGAGCGAGTCGAGGCGCGGCGGCTCCTCGTGAACGTGGGCCAGCACGAAGCGCCCGAAGTTGTCGGCCTCGAAGGGCGTGCGGCCGGCGAACATCTCGAAGGCGACGATGCCCAGGCTGTAGACGTCGCTCCGCCGATCGAGGTGATCGTCCCCGACGCATTGCTCGGGCGACATGTAGGCCGGCGTCCCCATGATGACGCCGGTCTGGGTCTTCCGGCTCGCCTCTCCGCCGTCGCCGAGGAGCTTCGCGATGCCGAAGTCCAGCACCTTCACGCGGTCTGGATAGTCCGCGTGATTGGTGAGGAAGATGTTCTCGGGCTTGAGGTCCCGGTGGATGACGCCGCGCTCGTGGGCGGCGTGCAGCGCGAGGGCGACCTGGCCCGCCAGGCTCCGCGCCGTCTCGAGCGCCATGGGGCCCTTCTCCTCGATGCGCTCCGCGAGGGTCTCGCCCTCGAGGAGCTCCATCACGAGGTAGTACTGGCCCTCGAGCACGCCGAAGTCCGTGATGTCCACGATGTTCGGGTGCCGGATGTCGTTGACGGTGCGCGCCTCGTCGAAGAAGCGCTCGACCACGTCCGGGATCGCGCTGACCGCGGAGTTGAGCACCTTGATCGCCGCGCGCCGGCCGATGACGCCGTGCTCGGCGTAGTAGACGGTGCCCATGCCCCCGGCGCCGAGCTGGGCGACGATGCGCCAGGGGCCGAGGTGGCGCCCGGCGAGGTTCTCGGAGTCCCGCGGATGAATGGGATCCGTCGCGGAGCTCAGCGTCTGGGCGGGGGCCGCGGAAGTCACGTCATGGGTCGATACGGCGCCGGAGCGTCCCCGCTGAGGGTGGGCCCGGGGCAAAAGGCGTCCCCCGCGTCGCCGTTCGTTGCGGAGCGCCCGATGCTTCGCCGATTTCTTCGCGCCATCGCGGACTCGGGACACTACAAGGGCCGCGTGCGTGCGCTCGTCCTCGGCCTCGACTGCGTCCCGCCCTCGCTCGCCTTCGAGCGCTGGGCCGACGCGATGCCCGTGCTCCAATCGCTCCGGGAGCGCGGGCGCTCGGGGCCGCTGCGGAGCTCGTCGCCGCCGATCACCGTACCCGCGTGGGCGTGCATGACGACGGGGCGGGATCCCGGAGAGCTCGGCCTCTACGGGTTCCGCAACCTCCCCCCGGAGCGCGGCTACACGCTGAAGCTGGCCGGCGCCCGGGACCTCCGCGTCAAGCGCGTCTGGGAGCACGTCGGGGACGCCGGACATCGCGTGGCGGCGCTCTTCGTGCCGCCCTCGAACCCGCCCCGGCCCGTGAACGGCGTCGCCCTCGGCTGCTTCTTGAGCGCGCCGGGGGCTCCCTGGGCCTTTCCGCGCAGGCTCGAGGCGGAGCTCGAGGGGCGCTTCGGGGAATTCCGGCCCGATGTGCGCGACTTCCGGAACGGCGACGAAGCCCGGATCCTGGCCGAGCTCGATGCGATGACCGCGCAGCATTTCGCGATCGCCCGGGCGGTGATCGCGGAGCAGGCGCCGGCGCTGACCATGGCCGTGATGATCGGCCCGGACCGGCTCCACCACGCCTTCTGGCATCACCTCGACCCGGCGAGCCCGGGCTACCGGCCGGGCAACCCGTGGGAGGCCGAAGCCCGCGCCTACTACGCGCGCCTCGACGCCCAGCTCGGGCGCCTCGTCGCGACCTTCGAGGCGGAGGCCGGGGACGAGGGGCTCGTGCTCGTCGTGAGCGATCACGGCGCCCGGGCGCTCGAGGGCGCCGTGGCCGTGAACGAGCTCCTCCGGGCGAAGGGGTGGCAGGTCTGGCGCCGCGAGCCCGACGGGATCACGCCCCTTCGGGACGTCGTCGACTGGTCCCGCACGCGTGCCTGGGCCGAGGGGGGCTACTACGCGCGGGTCTTCTTGAACGTCGCGGGCCGTGAACCCGAGGGCGTGGTGCCGCCGGAGCGCTACGAGGCGTCGCGGCGCGAGCTGGCCGAGCTCCTGCGCTCGGTTCCGGGCCCGAAGGGGCCGCTGCCGGCCCGCGTCGATCGCCCCGAGGAGGTCTACGGCGAGACCCGGGGGGAGCCGCCGGATCTGATGGTCTACTTCGCCGACCTCGCTTACCGCGCGCTCGGTACCGTGGGACACGGCGGCGTGCTCGCGGCCGGCGACGACCGCGGCGTCGACGGCTGCAATCACGCCTGGGACGGCATCTACGTCGCGGC
Source organism: Myxococcota bacterium (assembly GCA_038750805.1). Lineage (GTDB taxonomy): Bacteria > Myxococcota_A > Polyangia > Polyangiales > Houyiibacteriaceae > CALCTH01. Next base: position 1,548 of record JBCDGX010000629.1, on the reverse strand, counting down.
CGGCCCCCGGGTGCGCGCGGGCGCGGCGCCCGGCGCCATCGTGGACGTGGCGCCCACGATCCTCGACGCCTTCGGGGTCGCTCGGCCGCCCCGGATGCGCGGCGTGAGTTGGCTCCACCCGCGCTAGACAGACGCCCCCGAGAGAGGGGCCCGCTATGGGCTGGCCAAGGAGGCGGGACCGTGCGATGCACGGGTGATGACCCCCGCTGTGAGCGCTCGTTGCCAGGAGCTCGGTGTCGCGTGGGCGAACGACGTGCTGTCGGGCCTCGAGGCGGAAGGACGCCCGGCCTCCGGCATGTGGCCCGGGACCCTCTCCGAGGCACGCTCGCTCCTCGCCCGCGCCGCGAGCGCGGCCGGCGGTAGCTACGACCGCCGGAACGACGAAGAGCAGGTGCGAGCGGTCTACGCGGCCGCGCGGGATTGCTGGAACCGCCGGCGCGCGCCGGACGTGCCGGACCCGCAGCTCTAGCAGGCTGCTGCTGCCCGGAACGAGAGCGTGGAGTCGCCGGAGCGGAGCACGGAGCGAGCGCGCGGCGCGGCCGGCCTCGTCATCGCGCTCGCGGTCGCGCTCTGGCTCAGGCTTCGCCTGGGCGGGCCCTTCGCGGAGGCGCCGGTGCCCGGGCGTCCTTGGCTCGCGGGCTCGGACGCCTACGCGCACGCCCACCGCATCCGGCGGCTGATCGAGAGCTTCCCGGAGCCGGTGCTGCGCGACCCCTTCCTCTTCCATCCGGAGGGGACGATGAACGAGTGGCCGCTCGGCTTCGACTGGCCCCTCGCCGCCGGCCTGCGCCTGGTCATGGCCTTCGGCGCCTCCCTCGACGCGGTGCTGATGAGCCTGCCCTGGCTGCCCGTGGGGCTCGGGCTCGTCACGGTGGTGGCCACGCATCGGCTCGCGGGGCGCTGGCTCGGGCCGGCGGCGGCCTTCGTGGCGACCCTCGCCGTCGGCGTGAACGTGGCCTACCTCCACGTCTCTCGGCCCGGGGCCCTCGACCATCACGTGGTCGAGCCCCTCGGCGTGGTGCTCCTGCTCGGGCTCCCGGGGGCGCTCGCGCGGGCCGAGCCGCTCGCCCTCCGGACGCGGGCCCTCGCGCTCGCGGCGCTGGCCTGGTGCAGCACGCTCTTTGCGCTCCTGCTCGCGGGGGCGCTCGGGCTGATCGCGCTCGAAGCGCTCGTGCGCGAGCGGCGCGCGGGGCCCGGCGAGGTGGTCTTCGCGCGCTGGCACCTCGTCGCGCTCGGGGCGGTGTGCAGCTACGAGGCGGCGGCGCGCGGGAGCTGGCTCGGGCTCGCGACGCTCTCGCTCCTGCCCTTCGGGGCGGCGGCAGGCGCCCTCGGACTTCGGACGCTCGTCGGCCTGGTGCCCCGCCGCGTGCTCGTGGGGGTGGCGCTGGGGGCGCCGCTGCTCGGGCTGCTCCTCCTCCCGGGAGGCCTCGGCTTCGCGGCCGGGGTGATCCGCGGGACGAACCCCTTTCTCCAGCGCGTCGGCGAATCCCAGGCGCTCTTCCTCCAGGCCGAGGGGCCGACGCTTCGGGTCGCCCACGCGACCTTCGG
>JBCDGX010000628.1:0-3909 GCA_038750805.1 Myxococcota bacterium | reverse complement strand
GGCCGGTGCACGCTGTTGTCGGCGCCGACGTAGGTGAGGTCGAAGCGCTCGGGCAGGTTGAAGTCCGCCTGCATGGTGCCGAGCTGCCAGCTCCGGCCGATGGCGTCCTTCAGGTGGAACTCGATCTTCGGGCCGTAGAAGGCGCCCTCCCCGTCGGCGATCTCGAAGGGAATGCCCTGCTCTTCCACGGCGCCGATGAGCGCGGCCTCCGAGCGGTCCCAGACCTCGTCGGCGCCGATGCGCTTGTCCGGCCGCGTCGCGATGAGGATGCGCGCGTCCTCGAAGCCGAAGTCCTTGTAGACCTGGAAGACGAGCTCGTTGAAGGCCTGGATCTCGCCCTTGAGCTGCTCCGGCGTGCAGAAGATGTGACCGTCGTCCTGGGCGAAGGTGCGCACGCGCGTGATGCCCTGCACCACGCCGCTCCGCTCGTAGCGATGCAGGCGCCCGAAGTCCGCCATGCGGATGGGCAGCTCGCGGTAGGAGTGCCGCTTCATGCCGAAGAAGAGGCAATGCCCGGGGCAGTTCATAGGCTTCACGCCGTAGCGGAGGTGCTCCTGGAGGAGCTTCTCGCCTTCCTCGGCGGTCTCCGGCGGCTTCTTCGCGATGGCCTCCGCGGCGCTTTCGATGTTCTCCTTCGACCCCGCGAGGAACATCGACTCGTAGTAGGCCGGCAGGTGCCCCGAGGTCTCGAAGAGCTCCTTGTCGAAGACCTGCGGTGTGATGACTTCCTGGTAGCCGTAGCGCCGGTAGAGCTCGCGGACGTAGTCCGTCAGCCGGTTGTAGACGCTCGCGCCGCGCTCGGTGAAGAAGGGCGAGGCCGGCGCCAGCGGGTGGAAGGCGAAGAGCTCGAGCTCCTTGCCGAGCTTCCGGTGGTCGCGCTTCTTCGCTTCCTCGAGCTGCTTCAGGTGCCGCTTGAGGAGCTTCGGGTTGGCGAAGGCCGTCCCGTAGATGCGCTGGAGCATCGGGTTCCGCTCGTCGCCGCGCCAATAGGCGCCGGCCACGTGCGTGAGCTTGAAGGCCTTGAGGAAGCGCGTGCTCGGGACGTGGGGGCCCTCGCAGAGGTCCACCCAATCGCCGTGCGTGTAGATGCTGATCTCGCCCTCGAGGCGCCCGAGGTGCTCGAGCTTGAAGGTCTCGCCCATCTTCGTGAGCAGGTCCGAGGCCTCGTCGCGGCTCACGACCTTCCGGACGAAGGGCGAGTCGGCCGCGACGATCTTCCCCATCTCCTCTTCGATGGCGCGCAGGTCGTCCTCGCTGAAGGAGCCGTCGGGCCGATCGTAGTCGTAGTAGAAGCCGTTCTCGATGGCGGGGCCGAAGGCGACCTTCGTGCCCGGGAAGAGGCGCTGCACCGCGTCCGCCATCACGTGGGCGGTCGAGTGCCGGATGATCGCGAGCGCGTCTTCTTCGTGTGCCCGGACGGGCCGCATAGTCTCCGCGTCCACGCCCGTCGGAAGAGGCGTGTGCAGGTCGAAGAGGGTCTCGCCGACCTTCACGGCGACGACGTTCTTCTCCAGTTCTCCCCGCGCTTCGAGGAGCTCGCGGCCGGTCTTCGCGTCCATCTCCAAGATCGATCCTTCAGAGGGTTCTTGGGCCCGCGCGCCACGAGGCCAGAGCGCCTCGGTGCGAAAGCCCCGCTGGCTTGGACCGCGGGTGCGAACGGGTCAAGCGAGTGCGGGAGCGCGCCCGCTGATCAGCGCCGGCGCGGCGACCCGCGGCGCTCACCGAGAGGACGGCACTCGCGAAACACGACACGGGTCCCTTCGGGCGCGCGCCAGAAGTAGCCAAACCTGCCTTGGAGGCTCACAAACTGCCCGACCTCGAGCGTTGCGGCCGCGCGAGCTCCTTCGAAGGTGCAATAGAACGCTGCGCCATCGGGCGTGACGAGCGCCGCGTAGGGTTCCCGGAGCTCCTGAAGGCGTACGGACGAGCCGACAGCGTCGGCCTCGAAGACCCCCGTGTCCCGAAACCCAGTTCCGACGACGGTCCCCGATATCGCGTACACCTGACTCGCATGGCGTGCAGTGGCACGGACCTCGTTTGCCTGGGCTTCCGAAATCAACGCGGAGATGCTGACCTGCGCGGGAGCCGCACACGCCATGACGAGCGCGAACATGACCCAGGGGGCGACCTGAGGTGGACTAGCGTTCACGGACACTCTTCTTCGCTTGGGCATGGCGCGATGACACAGGCAAACCGACCGGTCCGGCAAGCCCATCCTCCCGTGCGTCGGGCGCCCGGAGCCGCCCGGCGCGTGCCGCGAAACGAGCGTAGGGGTCGGTCAGCGCCACCGCATCCAGGCGGCGGCGACCGTCAAGGTCGTGTCGGAGAGACGGCGAGACGGCGAAGCTCGAGGAATCCGGTGAGATCGAGGACCGCGGTCGGCCCAGTTCATGAAGCTCCCGGCCTTCGCGGAGCGCCGCCGAGCGCGCGCTCAGGCCAAGGCCGAGGTCGCCGAAGAGCGGGCCATCGAGGACGAGCTCGCCGCGCTCAAGCGCCGTTTGGAGGGCCCTAGAAAATGAGCCGCCTCGGCAGCGCCGGGCGGCTCCTTTGTAGGCACGGGCGGGATTGAACCGCCGACCCCTACCGTGTCAAGGTAGTGCTCTCCCACTGAGCTACGTGCCTGAGGGGAGCGCTGTGGTAGCCGCGGCCTGGGGTGCTGTCAACCAGCTCCGTCGGCCCGTGCCGGCCGCGCGACGAAGGGCGACGAGCACGCTCACCGACGACCGATGACCGGCGACACGCGATGACCGAGGACACCGTCCCTCCGCCCGTCGATGCTCCCACCTTCCAGGACGTGCTCCGCGCGCGCCCGGTGGTGCATCGCCATCTCCGGCCGACGCCGCTCTACCGGTACCCGCTCCTCAGCGCGCGCCTCGGCTTCGACGCCTTCGTGAAGCACGAGAACCACCTGCCCATCGGCGCGTTCAAGGTGCGCGGGGGCGTGAACCTCTTCGCGAACCTGAGCGACGCGAAGCGGCGCCGGGGCGTCATCACGGCCACGCGCGGCAGCCACGGCCTCTCGATGGCCTGGGCCGCGCGCCACTTCGGCTCCCGCGCGGTGATCTACGTGCCGAAGGGGAACAACCCCGAGAAGAACGCGATCATGGAGGCCATGGGCGCCGAGCTCCACGTCTTCGGGCGGGACTTCGACGAGGCCCGGGCCGAGGCCGAGGCGCGCGCCTCGAACGACGACCTTCGCTACGTGCACGTGGCGAACGAGCCGCTCCTCATCGCGGGCTACGGCACCTACGCCATGGAGATCGCCGAGGAGCTCCCGGAGCTCGACGCCGTCATCGTCCCGGTGGGGGGCGGGAGCGGCCTCGCCGGCGTCGTGCTGGCGCTCCGGACCCTGAAGCCCGGCGTCCGCATCATCGCGGTGCAGGCCGAGCGCGCGAACGCCTTTGCTCGTTCCCTCGAGGCCGGCGCGCCCGTCGACGTCGAGAGCGCCGACACCTTCGCGGACGGTCTCGCCACGCGCTGCACCTTCGCCCTCCCATTCGGCATCGTCCGCGAGCAGGTCGACGAGGTCGTGGAGGTCGGCGAGGACGCGATGCGCGAAGGCGTGCGGCTGGCCCTCGAGACGACACACAACGTCGCGGAGGGCGCGGCGGCGGCGGCCTACGCCGCGGCCAAGAAGCTCCGCCGGAGCCTCGCGGGCAAGCGCGTCGCGCTGATCCACACGGGGCAGAACATCGACCGGGACACCCTCCGCTGGTCCCTCGGGCTCTACGACGCCTGAGACGACGGCCTCGGAGCCCGTTTCCGTTTCCGTTTCCGTCTTCGTTCCCGTCTCCGTTTCCGGTTCCGTTCCCGTCTCCGTCTCCGTCTCCGTCTCCGTCTCCGTCTCCGCGTCCGTCTCCGTCACTGTCTCCGTCACTGTCTCCGAGCCCGTCTCCGTCACCGCGTCCG
>JBCDGX010000627.1:0-3910 GCA_038750805.1 Myxococcota bacterium | reverse complement strand
GAAGAGCTTGGCCTGCGCCTCCGCGAGGGCGACGTGGACCTCCTTCTCCGCCGCGATGCGCAGCTTCGCGAGCTCGAACTCCTGCGCGACCGCATCGAGACCGTCGTGAAGCCGGAGCTCGAGGCGCGGGAGAAGCACGGCAAGGTCGCGCAGGAGTTCGAGCTCGCGAAGCTGCGCATCGCGGCGGAGAAGGAGGTCCACGTCGCCCTCGCGGAGGCGCAGGCCAAGCTCTTCACCAAGATGGAGGCGAACCTCTACGGGACGCCGGAAGACGTGACGAAGATCCTCGAGAGCCTCACCCGCGGGCAGAGCCTCGCGAAGGGCATCGAGGGCTTCGTCGAGAGCGCGGGCGGTCAGACGCTGGCGGGCCTCGGCTCGCTCGCGAAGGCCGTCGGCAAGCGGCTGGAAGGCCCCTCCTCGGAGAACGAGGAGAAGGCCCTCCCGGCCGACACGAGCGACGAGCCCCCCGCGGCCGCGTAGCTCCCCGAAGGCCCCCGATCGGTATCGGTCGGGGGCCTTCTCTTTTCTCGGCCTCAGAAACCGAGGTCGAGGCCCTGGTCGCTCAGGCGTTGCCGGTAGGTCGCGACGCGCACGATGTCCTTGCGCGCCAGCAGCGCAGCGAGGAACGCGAGGCCGGCCACGGGTACGGCGAGGAGGGCCATCAGCGAGAAGATGCCGCCGACGAAGGAGAAGCCCAGCCAGAGGAAGGCCGTGAGGGCGCCTACCCCGCCGAGCACGACGCCTCCGACGGCGGTCCAGCCCTTCGCCCGGTAGACCTGCGCGCCGAGCACCACGAGGGTGATGCCGAGCAGCAGAAGCACCATCGGTGCGGCGTTCACCATGGGCTCGACGAAGCGCGTGCCGACGAGCTGGAGGCCCGTGAGGGCCACGAAGAGCCCGGCGAAGGCGTGGAGCGCCGCGCTCGCCTTCACCATGGTGGACGGTTCCATCGCCTCGAGGTCGATGTCGTTCGGGTCGAGCTGCATGCGCGGTGTCCTCGTGATTCTCGTGGCCGGCGGGCAGCATAAACGCTCGGTCTAGCCAGTCACGCGTGGTGCGGGCATGGTGCCGAGCGATGATCCGAGCGCGCGTCCTCTGGGCACTGAAGCGGCTGGCGACCACCGACCCGGCGGCGCTCTCGGGCACGTACGGCCCCGTGTTCGCCGAGGTCGATCCGCTGCTCCGGCACCGGGTGCGGCGGGCGGTCTTCGCCGTCGTGGCGCGCGCCCGCGCGGAGACCGAGCACGCCGCTGACGAGCCGCACGTGCATCGCCTGGCGTACCTGCTCCGCGCCGGCGGGCTGGCGCCGGACCCCAACGACCGCGAACGGGTCCGGCACATCTTCGACGAAGCGAGCGCGGGCGACCGTCCTCCGCTCCGTCGCGCGCCGAGCCTCGTGCTCGGTGCCGGCGCGCTCGCCCTGGCGCTGGCGGGGACGCTCGTGCTCTGGCCCTCGGCCCCGCCCCTGCCGCTCCGGGAGCTCGCGCGGCCCTCGGCACGGGCTTGGGTGGAGGGTGGCCGGCCGCTTCCGGGCGATGGCACCGTCCGTACGTTCTTCGCCGAGGACCTCCCCGACTACGTCGTCGCCCTCGACCGCATCGCCGTCGACGACGCCCCCGTGGGGCCCCTGATGGACGCGCGAGCCCATCTCCTCGGCGTGGCCGCCGACGTGCTCGGACGCGTGGCCGCCAGCCATCTCGAGGCGGTGCTCGACCAGGCCGAAGCGCTGGTCGTGTCCGACACGGGCCGTCCGGCTGCGGCGAGCCACCTCGAGACCCTCGACGCCTTCAACGGCGCGATCGCGGAGCGCGGTTTGGGGCACTACCTCGACGGCCAGGTGCTCGTGCAGCGCGCGACGGGGCGTGCTCGCGTCATCTTCGCGAGCTTCGAGGTCGAGCACGTCACGCCCTACGAAAGCGCGGGGCAGCGGGTGCGCGCGCTCCGACTCCGGCGCCTCGATCGCCTCAACGTCGTCCGTGGCGCCCTCGGCTTCACCCGCCCGCAGATCCGGGATGCGCTCGTCCTCATGGGCCGCATCGAGGAGCACCTCGTCGGCCACGTGCTCCCAGCCCTCGCCCCGGAGAGCGCCATGCCCCTCTCCGATCCGGCGAGCTCCGTCGAGTCGTGGGTCCCGCGCCTCCAGTCGGCGGTAGCGGCCGCAGCGCGCGCCGAGGCCGCCGCCCTTGCCGGCGACGGAGAGACCGTCGAGCGCCTCGGGGCGATCTTCGAGCAGCGGGCGGCCCTCGTCCGCCGCTGGAACGAACGCCTCGACCTTCGCGTCGTCTTGCCGCAGCGCGTCGACCTCACGACGCGGGAGCTCGCGGGGCTTCGCGAGATCGTACCGCGGCGCGAATGGCGGGCGCTCGAGCGCACGCGGAGCGAGGCGTCGCGTCCCGAGCTCCGGCGCGCCTACGCTGCCCTCGAGGCCGCCCTCGTGGCCTCCGTCGAGCGGCACGAGGTGCAGCACCGCCTCGACTACCTCGCGCGCGGCGACGCGGCCGAGACGCTCGAGGTGAGGGTCGATGGCCGGCCCTTTCCCATCGGCGAGCGCGGGACCGCGGAGCTCTCCGCGTACCTGGCGGAGCTCGCGCGCGGCCCCGAGCTCGTGCGGACGAACCTCGCGCTCGTGACGCGCCACGTCTTCGACCGGCGCCGCTGGGGCAGCGCCGAGGCCAACGCCGCGCTCGTCATCCTCGACCAGCTCCGAGACGCCCTCGAAGGGCCCTCGGGCGCGATCTGGGTGGGGCGCCGCGTCGACCGCGCGGCGGCGGCCCGGCTCGTCCGTGCGCTTCTCGAGCGCCCCACGGGTGCGCTGAGCGCGGCGGCCGCGGCGCGTTGGGAGGTGCTCTTCGGGCGCCCGCTGCCCCCCATCGACGCGGAGGGCTGAACGCGTTCAGGGCTGCGGCGGACAGCTGGGCACGCTCGCCGAGAGGCTCTCGAGCACCTGGCCTCCGACGCGTACGTCGATGCTCAGCTCCGCGGGGCCCGGCGCGAAGCGGCGCACGTGCACGGTCGTGCCGGTGAGCACCGGAGGGTCGATGCGGTCGATGGGATAGACGAGCCCGAAGGTGAGCGGCTCGCCGCGGAGGGCCTCCTCGGGGGCGAAGTCCGCGTCGAAGTCGATGGCCCGCCCGTCCCGCCAGAACTCCACCACGACCTCGCAGGCCTCGAAGGGCGCCGGCTCGCCGGCCAGCGCCACCTGCACCGGATGAAGCCGCTTGTCCCGCTCCACGAAGAGCTGCGCGGGGTCGACGATCTCGATGCGCGGCACCTCGCCGAAGGACGTGTGCCGGCGCGTGACCCGGAAGGCGCCCGCCGGCCGCAGCTGCGGGAGCGGTCGCGCGGGCAGCTCGAGGGCGAGAAAGCTCGTCTGCCGAAGGCCGTCCGGATGGCCCGCGCGGACCAGCTCCCCGCAGATGCGCCGAACCACGGGGCTGGCGGCGCCCACGCAGCTCCGCTCCTGGGCCGGGACGCTCCCCGCTGGGGCGAGGGTCAGCGCCAGCACGGCGACGACCATCAGGCCCCGCACCCCCCGACCTGGCCGATCCCGCTCGCTCGCCATGCGCACCTTCGCGGGGCTTTCCGGACCCCGTAGACCGAAGAGTAGATCAGCGAACGCGCGCCGGCACGCCGGGTCCGGCGTGCGCTCGCTGGGCCTCGCCGCGGAATTCGCCGAATCGGCTCCCTTTTTTGACCCGATTTCGGTGATCCGGCCCACGTAGAGGGTAGATGGAACCCCCGAGCCACTACCCGCCTGCCGGTGTGCGACCCGTCGTGGTCGCTGGCGCCCGTGGATCGACCCTCGCTCAGCTTCGTGGTGCCCTCGAGAGCCTCGGCCCCCTCCGGGTCGCCTGGGACGACGCGAGCGCGCTTCGCCTCTGCGCCGAGGATCCCCGCCCTCAGCTCGTCG
>JBCDGX010000626.1:0-3921 GCA_038750805.1 Myxococcota bacterium | reverse complement strand
GAACGCGCCGTCCGGGCTGCCGGGCGGCGCGTTCGCGCATCAGCCAGTCGTACCGAGCCCCGCCGCGATGGCGTTGATGCTGAGCAGGATCTTCGGCGTGAGCGCGTCCACCTCGCCCGTGCGCCCGGCGTCCCGGGCCTCGCGCCAGCGCCGGAGCCAGGCGATCTGCTGGGCGTGCAGGCGCTCGAGCGCCGCGGCGCGCCGGGCGATGAGCCGCGCCGTCGGCTTCCGCGCCTCCGCGAGCGGCGCCCCGTAGATCGCCGCGAGCGCCGCCTCGGTCCGCGCGTGCTCCTCGAGGATCAGGCCAAGGAGCGCCTCCCGGGCTGCCGCGTCGGGGACGAGCGCGGCGTAGCTCCGGAGCACCGCGGGGCTGGCCTGGGCCACGGCCGTCGCCGCGTTGCTCACGAGGTAATGCACCGGCGCCCAGCGTGTGCCCTCGGCCTTCGCCCGCACGATGGCGTCGAAGGCCGCGCCATCCGCCGCCCGGAGCGTCTCGAGCGCGCTCCCGAGCCCGAACCAGCCCGGCAGGGTCGCCCGGCACTGGTTCCACGCGAAGACCCAGGGGATCGCGCGGAGGTCGCCGAGGGTCCGCCGGCCCGTGCGCCGCGCCGGCCGCGAGCCGATGCGCGATTGCTCGATGGCGTCGATGGGCGTCGCGTGCCCGAAGAAGGTCAGAAAGCCCTCGGCCTCGACGAGCCCGCGGTAGGCCGCCCGGCTCGTCCGGGCGAGCTCCTCCAGGATCGCGACGAGCTCCGGCGGGTCCTCCCGTGGGGGCCCCAGCGTCGCCGCGACGGTGCCCGCGAGCAGCAGCTCGAGCTGATGCGCCGCCGTGACCGGGTTCGCGTACTTCTGGGCGATGGTCTCGCCCTGCTCGGTGAGGCGGAGATCGCCGGCGACGGTCCCGGGCGGGAGCGCCTGGAGGAAGCGATGCGTTGGGCCCGCGCCGCGGCCGATGGTGCCGCCGCGGCCGTGGAAGAAGCGGACGCGCACGCCGGCCTCCCGGGCCACGTCCTGGAGGGCCTTCTGCGCGCGGTAGAGGCCCCAGAAGCTCGCGACGATGCCGCCGTCCTTGGCGCTATCGCTGTAGCCGACCATCACCTGCTGCACCGGCGTCGCGTCGCCCTCGCGGGCCGCCTGCGCCCGGAGCGAGCGCATCACGATGGGCTCGGCGAGGAGCTCCCGGAGGATCGCCGGCGCGCGCTCGAGGTCGTCGATGGTCTCGAAGAGCGGCACGACGGGGAGCGGGCAGTGCGCGGCGCCCTCCGCGTCCCGGGCGAGCAGCCCCGCCTCGCGCGCGAGCACGTAGACCGTCAGCAGATCGGCCACGTCCCGGGTCATCGAGACGATCAGGGCGCCGGGCCCGCCGGGCCCATGGTCCGAGAGCGCCTCGGCGAGCACCGCGTGCACGTCGACGGTCGCCCGCGCCTCCGGACCGAGCTCGGCGCCGGGACCGGCGAAGGGCCGCGGCGTCGCGAGCTCGCGGCGAAGGAGCGCCGCCCGCGCCGCGAAGTCCGCCTCGAGGTAGCGGGGCGCTTCGGCGTCGCCGGCCGCGGCGAGGAGCTGCGCCATCGCCCGGTCGTGGAAGGCGCTGTTCTGGCGCACGTCGACGACGGCGAGGTGGAAGCCGAAGGCCAGGAGGAGGCGCCGCACCGCATCCACGTCGGTCCGCGCCAGGCGCCCGGCGCCGACCTCGAGGAGCGCGCCGCGCAGCCCATCGAGCTCGGCCACCAGCGCCTCCGGCCCCGCGTAGGCGTTCGCCGCGAGGCCCGCGCGCATCAGGTTCACGGCCTGGCGGAAGGGCTCTTCGGGGTTCCGCGCGAGCGCCGCCGCGCCGGCCTCCCCGAGCGCTGCCGCGCGCGCGTCGACGGCGGAGAGGAGCGCCGCGGGCGCGGCCTGGCGCCGGGCCGAGAGACTGAGGTCGGCGGCGAGCTCCTCGAGGGCTGCGTCGACGAGGCGGAGCGCCTCGGCGCGGAAGAGCGCGAGCGTCTCCCGGGTCGTCGTCGCGTTGACGAAGGGATGCCCGTCCCGGTCGCCTCCTACCCAATCGCCGAAGCGGAGCCGCGGCCGCCGGGTCACGTCCGCGAGGAGCGCCGGGTCGAAGCCCGCGCGCGCCCAGGCCGCGAGCAGCCGGTCCTCCACCCGCCCGAGCACGGCGGGGAAGGCGCGAACGAAGTAGTGAAGGACGTTGCTGCGCTCGACCTCGACGGTCGGCTTGTCGAGGTAGACCTCACCGGTGCGCCAGAGGCGCTCGACGGTGGCCTCGAGGCGCTGCTCGAGGGCGGCCCGCTCGGACGCGGTGAAGCGCGGGTTCTCCATCTCCACGAGGAGCCGGTAGAGCGCGCGATGGTGCCGGAGCACGGACTGGCGCTTGGCCTCGGTCGGGTGGGCCGTGAGCACCGGCTCGACACGCACGCGCGGGAGGGCCTCGGCGATGGCCGCGCCCTCGACGCCCGCGGCGCGGAGCCGGCCGAGGTGCTGGTCCCAGGAGCCCGCGTCGTCCGCGAGCGCGCCCGCGGCCTCCCGCTGCCGCCGGCGCGTGACCGCCGCCGCCTCCTCCGCCGCCTGGAGGAGCTGAAAGGCCAGCGACGTGACCTGGAGCCCCTTCTCCGCGAGGGACTCGGGCCAGGGGGAGGGCTCGTCGTCGCCGCGCCAGGGGAGGCGCGCGGCGAGCTCCGGCTCCCCGGCGTCCTCGAGGACCCGGGCGAGCGCACCGACCAGCCGGTCGAGGGTCTCGTTCGTCGTGTCGTGCGTGCTCGGAACGTCACCAGCCATCGTCCCTCCTTGCGGAGGGTGTGCTGGGCGCGCTTCAGCGCCCGTCCACGAGAATCGACGTCGCGCGACGAGACGAAACGTCCGCTACCGTTCGGCGCCATGAAGACAGTCTTCTCCCAAGCCGCCGCTCTCGTCGCTGCCTTCGTCATCGGATGCGCCGCCGCGCCGCTCGTCGTACCCCCTCTCTCCGCGCAGAACGCCGAGGCCGGCGCACGTCAGTGGGAGTACACGTGCACGGACAGACCGCAGCTCCTGAGGACAGCCTCGTTCCAGGCGGCACGCGACGCGGGGCAGAGCCAGATACGTGCGATCGGTACGGCGTTGACGCAGGAGTTTGGCGCGGCGGGCTGGGAGCTTGCCGGCGTCGACCTCTGCTTCAAGCGCCCGCTCTGAGAATGCGGCGACGTACGAGCTGACGCACCCGCTCTCGGCCTGCCTCCCGCTCGGCATAGCGCGGCGGCCATCTTACCGGGCCCCTCGCCGCCCTCGTCGGGGGTCGAAGCGCGCTCATTCGTCGCGCCCCGCGAGCTCGGGAGAGAAGGCCGGCGTGCAGACGGCGAAGTACTCGGACTCCTCCTCGAAGGGGTTCGAGTAGCGCACGGGCACGCCGGCTTCGACGACGATGGCCTGGCCCGCGCCGATCACCTCGGTGGTCCCGAGCCCCTCGCCAAGCTCCACCTGCATGCGGCCGCGGACCATCACCGTGACCTCGAGGAACGCCGGGGTCTGCATGGGCTCGCCCCAGCCCGGCGGCGCGACCATGTGGGCGACGCTCACGGACTCGGTACCGCTCGCGACCCGGCCGGCGTGCTCCTCGATGAGCTTGCCGCCGGGGACCGGGATGCGGGTGGGGGACGCGATCACGCGGTAGCCGGCCATGCGGCGTTCTCCTGGGCGGCGGCGGCGAAGGCGGCCATCGCGTCGGCGACGCCGTGCTCGGCCTGGAAGCCCGTCGCGTCGGCGAAGGCGCTCGCGTCGACGACGATGGGGTACTTGATGTGGTCGACGGCGCCCTTCGGGAGCCGGGGCAGGCCGAAGCGGCCGAGGGTCAGGTTGAGGAGCGGCTCCGGCACCGGGAGCGCCTGCCGCCCGGTCTCGCGGATGAGCACCTCGAGGGCCACCGGTGGCGGGCCGGCGACGTTGAAGACG
>JBCDGX010000625.1:0-3925 GCA_038750805.1 Myxococcota bacterium | reverse complement strand
GGCCGAGGGCTTCGGCTCGCTCCGCGAGCGTGCCGTTCGCCAGGGCGGCGTCGATGGCGACCCCGATCTGCGCCGCCGACGGCGGGCCCGGCAGACGGAGCCCGGCGCCCGCGTCCACCACCGCCTGCGAGAGATCGAACTGGTCGTAGGAGAAGAGCGGGGTGAGCACCATGGGCACCCCGTGGGCGAGCACGCCCAGCGTCGTCCCGTGCCCGCCGTGCACGAGGGCGAGGGAGCAGCGCGGGAGCACCTCCGCGAAGGGCGCGAAGTCCACGACCTCGACGTTGCTCGGGACCGGCCCGAGCGCCCGGGCGTCGACCCCGCGCCCGACGGCGAAGACCGCACGCAGCGGTCGCTCCCCGAGGGCCTCGCAGATGGCCGGGCCGATGCTTCCGAGGAGTCCCGGGAGAAACCCCGTGACCGTGCCGAGGCATACGAGCACCTCGGGAACCGACCCGTCCCGCGCGGGCGGCGCGGCCTCGTGCGGGGGTGCCGCGCGAAGGACCCGCGCGCCCTCCCAGTCCCCGTCGAGGTGCGCGGGCGCTCCGATCACCACCGCTTCGCTCCCCTGATGCACGTCCGCAGCGAGCGCGACGCCGAGCTTCTGGGCGAAGGGCCGAAGGCCGGCCACGAGGTGCTCGTTCAGGAACGCCATGCTGCGCTCGAGGAGGCAGGAGACGAGCGCCGTCGGGATCCCGGCTTCCGTGGCCGCGATCCAGCTCGCAGCCTCGCAGGGATCGCGGAGGATCAGCTCCGGCTGGAGCTCTCGAACGAGCGCCCGCATGCCCGGGAGCGCCGCGCCCGTATTGATGCGCCCGAACACCTCGCGCACGACGCGCTCGTTCGACGCCTCCACGCTCCGCGTGGCGTTCGTCGCGAAGACGGCGCCGCGCTTTGCGGCGTCCCCATCCCCGAAGGCGCGAAAGGGGACGCCGTGCTTCGCGACCGCCGCCGCCGCGCGCTCCGTGGACGCGAAGGTGACCTCGTGGCCCCGCGCCACGCACTCCCGCGCGAGCGGAAGGAGCGGGCCGAGATGCCCGGCGCCGGAGGTCGAGCTGAAGAGAAGCCGCACGCCCGGGAGCGTCGCACGACTCCCGAGGCGGGCGCTTGCTAGGCGTCCTCCACGAAGGCCCGAAAGGCCTCGGCGTGATCCGGATGCCAGCGGGAGAGCGCCGGGCGGTTCCGGATGAGGTCGTCGGCGGTCCACTGGATGCGCTTCTCGTCGAGCGCGCGCGGCGTCTCCGCGTCCGGACAGAGCACGTAGAAGTCGTCCTCGGCGAGGCGCTCGATCATGAACGCGACGGTCTCGTCGGCGGTCCACGCGCCGGGTGGCTTCTCCGGCCGGTCGATCATGCCCGTGTACACGAAGCCCGGGATGAGCAGGTGCGCGCTCAGCCGGCCGTCGCGCTTGCGGAGCGCGTGCGCGACGCTCTCCGTGTACGCGAGGACCCCGGCCTTCGAGAGGTTGTACGCCCAGTTGCCGGGCGGCCGCGTGATGCCCTGCTTCGAGCCCGTGTTGACGATCGCGCCCGGCGCGCCCCCCTCGAGCATCGCCGGCACGAAGGCCTGGCAGCCGTGGATCACGCCCCAGAGGTTGATCGCCAGCGTGCGCTCCGCCCGCTCCTGGTCCGCCCAGGGGTCGTCCATGCGGAAGCCCGCGCCGGCGTTGTTCATCACGCAATGCACGGCGCCGAAGGCCGCGTAGGCGCGGTCGCGGAGCCGCTCGAAATCCGCCCGAACGCTCACGTCGCAGGCCGCCGCCTCGACGCGCGCCCCCGTCGCCGCGAGCCGGTCTCGCGCCGCCATGAGCTTCGCCTCGTCGACGTCTGCGAGGAGCACGTTCATGCCCTCGGCGGCGAAGCGGACGCCCGCGGCGTAGCCGATCCCGCTCGCGCCACCGGTCACGACGGCCGTATGGCCCGGACGAAGCCAGTCCTTCAGTGCGGGGCGCGCTACCACGCGACCTCCTCCCCGAGGTGGATGAAGCGACCGCTCGGGCCCTCGTCCGAGAGCAGCGCGAGCGCCACGGAGGTCTTGGCGCCGTCGACGACCTCCATGGGCGCGGCCTCCGAGCCCATGTCGGTCTTCACCCACCCCGGATGCGCCGAGTTCACCTTGATCGGCGTGCCCCGGAGCGCCGCCGCGAGGTGCACCGTGAACTGGTTGAGCGCGGTCTTCGACGCGTCGTAAGCGAGGGGCGCCACGCCCGCCCAGGGCGAGCTCGGGTTCGAGTGCTCGGCCATGGATGCGAGGATGCTCGAGAGGTTCACGATGCGCGCGGCCGGCGCCGCCTTCAGGAGCGGCATGAAGGCCTGCACGATGGCGACGGGCCCGATCACGTTCACCTCGAAGCTCTCCCGGAGCTGCGCCGGCGTGACCGTGAGCGTCGTCGGCGCGAAGCCGCCCGGATCCGCGATGATCCCCGCGTTGTTCACCAGGATGTCGAGGCGCCCGTAGGTCGCGGCGACGTGCGCGCGCACGGCCTCGATGTCCTCGGCGCGGGTGACGTCGAGCACCACGGGATGCACGTCGTGCCCCTCGGCGCGAAGGGTGGCGGCGGCGGTCTCGATGGACGCCTTCTTCCGGCCGCCCATCAGGACGGTCACGCCTTGGGCGGCGAGCTGGCGGCTGGTCTCCAGACCGATACCGCGGTTGGCGCCGGTGACGAGGGCGATGCGTGTGTGGCTCATGGGGTTCTCCGTTCGTGAGGTGCGGCGCCCGAGCGCCGCCGACGCCCTCGAAGCTAGAGATCGTCCGAAACAAGGCGAACGCATTGTACTCATGCGGTCATTCGCCGTACTGATGATGACGTGCGGCAGCTCCATCAGCTCGACGTAAACCTCCTCGTCGCCCTCGATTTCCTCCTTCAGGAGCGGCACGTGACCCGCGCCGCGGCGCGCATCGGCGTCACCCAATCGGCCATGAGCCAGACCCTCGCGCGCCTCCGCGGCGTCTTCGACGACCCGCTCCTGGTGCGCTCCGGAGGCACGATGGTCCCGACGCCCCGCGCCGCCGCCCTCGAGGGACCGCTTCGCGACGCGCTTCGCACGCTCGAGCGCGCGGTCACGGAGCTCCCGGCCTTCGATGCGCGCACGGCGGTCCGCCAGTTCCGCATCGCCATGTTCGACAACGCCACGGTCACGGTGCTGCCCCGGCTCGTGGAGCGGCTCCGGGCGCACGCCCCGGGGGTGGACCTCGAGGTGGTGCCCATCGACGTCGAGCGCATCCTCGGCCAGCTCCGGCGCGAGGAGGTCGACGCGGCGATGATGATCCCGCGCGAGCTCGGCAAGGACGTCGCCCAGCGCCCTCTCTTTCGCGACGAGCTCGCGTCCATCGTCCGCGCCGACCACCCGCTCCTCGCGCTCCCGACGCTGCGCCTGGAGGACTTCGTGCGCTGGCCGCACGCGACCATCCGGCTGACCGGACGCGGTCATGGCTCCCTCGACGAGAAGCTCGCGCAGGCGGGGGTCGAGCGCCGCGTCTCCCTGCGCGTCCCGTACTTCCTGGCGGCGCCGGCGCTCGTGGCGAGCACGGACACGGTGGTCTCGCTCCCGCGGACCATGGCTGTGGCCTTCGCGGCGCATTGGCCCATCGCCATCTTCGCGCCGCCGCTCGAGGCGCCGCATCGCTTCACCGTGCACCTGCTCTGGTCGCGCGCCCTCGACGCGGATCCGGCCCAGCGCTGGCTGCGCGCGGAGGTCATGGCGGCGACGGAGGAGGTGCCGGGGCTCGTCGCCGGGCCGGCCGCGCTGGCCGAGGCCTGACCCGCTTTTGGGGCGTCGCGGCCCTCAGGACCATGAACGGAATCCTGCTTCGCACGGCATGCGCCGCGCTCCTCGGTGCGTGCAGCTCGCAGACGGCCATCGTCGCGCTCGACGGCGGCGCGACCGAGCTCGACGCCGGGCCCCCGACGCTCACGATCGAG
>JBCDGX010000624.1:0-3930 GCA_038750805.1 Myxococcota bacterium | reverse complement strand
CGGCTCAGCGCAGCCACGGGCGCTCCACGGCGATGGGGCTGGTGTAGCCCTCGGCGATGCGCTCGCCGCGGCGGAGCACGTCGACGTGGAAGAGCGCTCGGCCACCCGGCGGCGGGACGTCGAGCCACGCTCGGACGACCCCCCGCCCCGTCGGCCGGCGCAGGTAGCTCGGCGTCACGTCCTCCAGCCGGCCGCGTGCGTTCGTCGCGAAGAGGCGCAGGGCGAAGCGCGCCTGCAGGGCGAGTGGGTCCGAGACGCGAAGCTCCGCCATGGCGCGCTCCGCGCCCGTCCCGACCACGCCGCCCATATGGGCTCCGCGGTCGCCGGCGCCGAGGCGGAAGGCGAGCTCCAGGGCGCTCGGGGCTTCGCCCAGGCGCCGTCGCACGAAGGTGCCGCCGCGCGCCCGGGCGTCCGCGGCCGCTTCGCCGCGGCGGGGCCTCACCCGCGTCTCCCAGGGATGCGTCCCCTCGCGCGCGCCGAAAAGCGCCGCGGCGCCCCTCCGCTCGCGCAGACCGGCGAAGAGGAGGGCCCGAGCGTCCGAGGGCGCGCTTGCCGGGACCCCGAGGCCGTCCGCCAAGGAACCCTCGAGGGGCGCGCTCGCCGCAGCGGGCGCTTCGCCTTCGGCGCACCCGAGGAGGAGCACGACCATTAGGGCCCGGGCGCTCACCCCGGGCCGACGAGCGCGAGGAGCGCGTCGTGGAGGAGCCCGTTGCTCGCGACGAAGCCCTCCCCGTGAACGGTCGGCACGCCGCGCAGGTCCGTGGCGCGCCCGCCGGCCTCGCGCACGAGCACCGCCGCGGGCGCGACGTCGTAGGGCTGCACGCCCGGGTCCACGACGGCGTCGGCCTGCCCCCGGAGGAGCGCCGCGTAGCCCGCGAAGTCCGCGAAGCCCCGCTGCGTGTAGGTGCCGCGGGCGAGCGCGGGGAGGGCGGCCTCGAGCCCGACGTCGGTGAACTGGGCCAGCGCGCCGTGGCTCACGAGGGCTTCCCCGAGCGCGTCGACGGAGCTGAGGCGGCAGGGGCGACCGTTCGCGTAGGCGCCGCCGCCCCGCACCCCCACGAAGAGGTCCCCGGCCGCCGGGAGGTAGGCGATGCCAACCACGGGCTCACCCTCGGCTTCCACGGCGACGAGCACGGACCAGGTCGCCAGCCCCCGGAGAAACGCGCGGGTCCCGTCGATGGGATCGACGACGAAGCGAAGGGCCGCGCCCTCGCCCGCGCGCCCCGTCTCCTCGCCGAGCCAGCCCGCCTCCGGATGGTGCGCCGCGACGTGGGCTCGGAGGCGCTCCTCGACGGCACGGTCGGCGACGGTGACCGGGCTCGCGTCGGCCTTGCGCTCGATGCCCTCGCCGCGGAGCACGTCGCGCTGCATCCCGAGCGCGAGGTCCCCGGCGGCGAGCACCTCGTCGACGAGCAGGTCGAGGCCGCGGCGTCCGCCGAGGCGGCCCAGGTCGAAGGGGGCGTCGTCCATGCCCGTGGAGGCTCGGCGACGGGCCCGCGGGACGCAAGAAGCCCCGCCATGGCCACCCTCGTCACCGGCGCGAACCGCGGCATCGGTCGGGCGCTCGCGGAGCGCCTCGCTCATGAAGGCCCGGCGGTGGTCATCGGCGCGCGCGACGCCGCGAAGGGCGAGGCGGCCGCCGCCGCGATCCGGGGCGCCGGGCACGACGCGACGAGCGTCGTCCTGGACGTGGCCTCGGCGGAGAGCGTGGCCCGCGCGGCCCGGGAGCTCGAGGCGGCGGGGGTCGTCGTCGACGGCGAGGTCCGCGGCGACGTGCTCGTCAACGCCGCCTGCCCTGGATGGGTCGCGACGGACATGGGCGGCGCGGGCGCGCCGGTCTCGCCGGAGGAGGCCGCCGCGGGCCTCGCCGGGCTCCTCCGCCTCCCCGCGGGCGGGCCGAGCGGGCGGCTCTTCGACCGGCACGGTCGCGAGGTCCCCTTCTGAGAAGCCCCCGGGGCCGAGCCTCCGCGCCCGATCGAAAACCTGACGGAAGGCTGTCAGCGGCCCTCGCTAGGAGTCCCTCGTCGCCGCCGAGCGCGGCGCGGAGGAGTGGACATGAACGCGAACGAAATCGGGAAGAAGGTCGTGGACTACGTGCGCGCGGGGCGGAACCTCGACTGCGTGATGGAGCTCTACGCGGACGGAGTGATCAGCGTCGAGCCCGTGGCGATGGGGGAGATGGGACGCATCACCGAGGGCAAGGCGGCCGTGCTCGCGAAGAACGAGGGCTGGGCCTCCATGCACGAGGTGCATTCGGGCGCCGTCGAGGGCCCCTTCGCCCACGGCGACGATCGCTTCGCGCTCATCTTCCGCTTCGACGTCACGAACAAGCCCTCGGGCCAGCGCATGAACCTCGAGGAGGTCGGCGTCTACCAGGTGAAGGACGGCCGCATCGCCCGCGAGGAGTACTTCTACGGCGGCTGAGCGAAGACGGCGGGGCATGGCGACGCGCGCTCGCCATGCCCGCCCGGGCTCACTCGAGCGTCGGCACCGTGCGCGCCAGCGCCTCCAGGAGGAAGGTCCGCGTGTCCGCGACGCCGGCGTCCGTCCGGAAGGCGACGAAATGGCCGTCGTCGTCGCCCGTCGGCTCGTAGGAGCGAAGCGCGACGGTGAAGCCCTCGAGGTTCGCGCTGAAGGGTAGGGTCTGCGACTCGTCGAGCTCCCGCAGCTCGAGGGCGAAGGGCGGCAGGTGCGGCAGCCGCCCGGCCCGGGCGTAGGCGACCTGCGCGTTCTCCGTCGTGAACGTGTCGCCGACGCCGAAGGTCATGAACACGTGCTTGGCGGCCACGCCCTCGGGGCGCGCGCGCGTCAGACGCGCCGCGTAGTTCACGGGGTCCGCCGCGTCGTAGAACATCTGGAAGAGCGCGAGCGCCGGATGGAAGTCCGACGAGGGGAGGTTCCCGCCGCTCTGGTCGAGGAGCGCGAAGGGCACGAGCGACGCGATGTCGATGGGCTCCCGCTTCTCCAGGAGCTGGATTGTCAGGTCGCCGGCGTTGCCGCTGAAGACCACCGCCGCGAGGTCCGCCTCGTAGGGCGCCATGAGGTCCGCGTGGGTGGCCCCCTGCGAGTGCGCGAACATCGTGATCACGCGCCGGTCGAAGGCGATGTCCGCGCCGGTCGGGGAGTCGCCGGCCGCGATGCCAGGCCCGTTCACCGCCCAGTGCACGAGCGTGAAGAGGTCCGCCGCGCCCTGCACCACGTTGTCGCGCGCGGCGCGCGGGTTGGCGAAGTTGAAGAAGAGGATGTCCTCGTCCTGGTCGCTCCCCTCGCCCGTGCCCCGCCGGGCGCCGTGCTGCGGCAGGTCGATGGCGAGCGTCGCGGCCCGGAGCATGGACCCGTCGACCATGGCGCTGGCCGCCGCGCTGGCGAGGCCGTTGCGCGCTGCCGTCCGGAAGCTCCCGCCGGTGCCGTGAGCCGCCACGATGAGGGGCCAGCCGCGGCCCGGGGCGTCACCGTCGGGCACCGTGAGCGCGAAGCAGACCTCCTCGGTCCGCGCCACCGCGGGCACGCCGTCGGTCCCGTAGGTGATGCCGCCGCCGTCGGCGATGTCGAAGTAGGGCGCCGTGCCCTGCTGGAAGATCGGCAGCGAGATGCGCCCGTGGATCTCCTGGTAGGCGCCGGCCGGGGCCGCGCAGGCGCGCTGCTCGGTCCCGTCGTCACACGGCGAGGTGACCCCGTCGTCGCAGAGCACGAGGTCCGTCACCGTCGGGACGCCCGCGGCGCGCACGGCGTCGCGGAGGAGGCCGTGGTCGCGCTCGCTCTGGGTGGTGAAGACCGTCGCCACGAGCACCTGGCTCTCGTTCACGACGGCGTCCGGCGTCGCGAGGTAGGCGCGGAGGGGCGCGGCGGCCTCCCAGGCCGGCACGAGCGAATCGTCGCCCGGCGCCTCGCTGGCGAGCGTGGCCTCGAAGTCCGCGTCCCGGCCGAAGG
>JBCDGX010000623.1:0-3939 GCA_038750805.1 Myxococcota bacterium | reverse complement strand
GTCTCCGACATCATGGGCGGAGACGCTCACGAGCTGAGCGCCGAGCTTGCCGCCCGGATGGAAGGAGGAAGCGCAGGAGCTTCACCTGGAGCGGCAGGGCGATCTCGCTGACCTCGTCGAGGAAGAGCGTCCCCCCGTCCGCCCGTTCGAAGCGCCCCGCGCGGCGCCCCACGGCCCCCGTGAAGGCACCGCGCTCGTGCCCGAACAGCTCCGACTCGAGGAGGTTCTCGGCGAGCGCCGCGCAGTTGAGCCGAACGAACGGCCGTTTGGTGCGGGGCGAGTTGTGGTGGATTGCCGCCGCGATGAGCTCCTTGCCGGTCCCGCTCTCGCCGCTGATGAGCACCGTCGCGCGGCTCCGCGCGACCTGCCCGACCATCTTCAGCACGCGCTGCATGGTCGGGTGGTCGCCGAGGATGCCGCCGAAGCTCAGGCGCCGCTCGACGCGCTCGCGGAGATCGGCCGCCTCCTGGGCGAGGCGCGCCTTCTCGAGCGCGCGCCCGACCAGCGCGCTCACCGCGTCCATGTCGAGGGGCTTGGTGAGGTAGTGCTCGGCGCCCCGCTTGATCGCCTCGACGGCGGTCTCGATGGAGCCGAAGGCGGTCATCACGACGAAGGCCGCCATGGGGCGCTCGGCCTTGCCGCGCTCGAGGAGCTCGAGGCCGCCCATCACGGGCATCTTGAGGTCCGTGAGCACAACCTCCGGGGCGAAGTCGTCGAAGGCGCGGAGGGCGCTCTTGCCGTTGTCCGCGGTCTCGCAGATGTAGCCCTCGTCCTCGAGGAGCTCGGCGAGCGCGTTGCGCGCGTTCGCCTCGTCGTCGACCACCAACACCCGGCCCGCGGCGCGCTTCGCCGTCGGCGCCGGAACCTCCCTCTCGACCTCACGCTCCATGGGCGGCGTCAGCGTAGCCGACGTCATCCGCCGAAGTAGTCCGCGGGCATGAGGTCGTCCTTCAGGAGCTTCGACGAGACGTAGAGGCGCTCCTCCTCGTCCATGTCGCGGCGCACGTCCTCGACGAAGCGGGACACGCGGTCGGCGAGGCCCTCCGGCGAGGCCTCCGCGTCGATCTCGGTCATCACGCGCGTCAGCGAGCGCTGCTGGAGCGCGTGCTCTTCGCGGAGCGCCGCCGCGCGCACGGGGCCGAAGCCGTCGGCGTCGACGAGCGCCGGGAGCAGCATCTGCTCCTCCTCGGCCATGTGCGCCTTGAGCAGGAGGTTCAGCTCCCGCGCCCAGCTCTTCAGCGTCGCCGCCGACTCGGGGTGGCCGTCGCGGAGCCAGCTCACGAGCTGGTCGACGCGCGCGAGGTGCGTGCGGAGCTCACCGTGGGCCCGGAGGATGCGCTTGCGGATCTCCGAGGGGAGGAACTCGGGACGGCCCCGCCCGAGGCGCATGGCCGCGAGGCGCGCGACATCCGTGCTCGTGAGCACGCCGACCACGGCGTCCTCCTCGACGATGACTGCCGCGTCCGCGTGCGCCGCGTCCATGCGCTCGAGGAGCGCGCCGAGGTCATCCTCGGGAGCCGCGACGAAGGGGCCCTCGTCCATCACGTCCGCGACGCTCCGGGCGCGCCCGTCGGCGGCGTCCGCCGCGCTCAGCCCGGCGCGCGAGACCATGCCCCGCAAGCGCCCGTCCCCATCGACCACCGGCAGATGCCGGAAGCTCGCGCTCTCGAAGCGCTTCAGGGCGTCGCCCACGCTCGCCCAGGGCGCGATGGTGCTCGGTACCGCCGTCATGTGCGCGCGCACGCGCACGTTCGTCGCGCTCTCGGTCATTCATCCTCCAGCCGCGGATCGCTCGGGTCCACGAAGGGAAGAAAAAGCACGAGCCGTGCCGGGCGTTTCCGGCGGCGGGAGGTTCGATCGGGGCCCGGCCGAAGCCCGCGCCGCGCAGCCCTTGCGCGCGACCGGCGGCCGACGCAACGCTGGCGCCGAGCTCAGCCCCGGAGACCGCTGTCGACCACCAGCACCGGCGCCCGGCTCAGGCGCACGACGCGCTCCGCGACGCTGCCGAGGAGCACCCGTGCGAGGCCCGTGCGCCCGTGCGAGCCGACGATGATCAGGTCGGCGTCGTTCTTCTCGGCGAGCTCGACGATGCCCTCGCCCGGCGCGTGATGGCGGATGCATTCGATGCGCACGTCGTCGCCGAGCTCCGCGAGGGCGCCGGCCTTCAGCTCGCGCAGCGCGTCCTCGATGCCGCGCCTCATTTCTTTCGCGGCGGTTTCGAGCGTATCGGCCGGCCCGGGGATGGCCACGGGCGCGACGAAGGGCGTGGGGTCGAAGGCGCTGGCCAGGATGACCTCGGCTTCGAAGCGCCGCCCGTAGGCCGCCGCCATCTCGAGGGCCGGGCGGCTGGCCTCGGAGAGATCGGTGGCGACGACGATGCGCTTGGGGGGGAACTGAAAAGCAGACATGGGGATTCCTCGCTGAGCATACCTAGCGGCTCGCGTGCCAGCTGGGTTTCGGGGATGTGGTCCGCGGATTGCTTAGCCCCAGGGCATGGACACGACGCAGCACGAGCCCCCCGTCCGGAAGGACCCCGCGATCCGCGATACCCGCGAGACCGAGGCGCGCACCGCCGCCCTCCAGCTCCTCGCCGCCGTCACCTTCGACGAGTCCGGCGAACGCGCCCTTCGGCAGACCTTTGCCGTCGCGAAGGGTCATCCCAGCGCCTGCGTGCACGTCGTGCACGTCGCCGAGGGCGCGGGCTCGAGCCTCGAGCGCCAGGACGAGGCGCTGCGCGTGCTCCCGAAGAAGCTCGAGGGCTTCATCGCGGAGGTGGCCGCGAGCGTCGGCTACGACGTCGAGCGCGCCCCGGTCTGGACGCACGTGCGCCTCGGCTCCCGCCTCGACACCATTCGCCAGGTGGCCCGCGACTACGAAACCGACCTGATCGTCGTCGGCACCCGCGGCCGGAAGGGCCTCAAGAAGGCGCTCCTCGGGAGCGTCGCCGAGGAGCTCCTGCGCGACGGTCGCTTCCCCGTGCTCCTCGCTCACGAGAACCGCATCCGGGAGATCCCCGCCACCGTCTTCCCCGACGAGCCGCGCGCCGTGGAGGACGGTCGCGAGCGCTACGAGCCGCGCATCTACCGCTCGAGCCTCATCGATGGTTGGCGCGGCTTCGGCCGGCCCACGAACCCCTTTGGGTGAGCCGTGCGTCGCCCTACGTATTTCGCCATGCGCGCCGTTGAATCCGGGAGCGGGGAGCCGAGCCCCGCGGAGGACGTCATGAAGAGCCGCACCCGCGCCATCGACCGCACCACCGCCTACGGCATCGCCGGCTTCTACCTGCTCCTCGCCGGCGCCACGATCTGGTGGCTCGCCGTGGCGCCCGGCCTCGGCTGAGGCCTACTCGGCGAGGCGCAACTCGAAGCCGAGCTGGCCACTGAACCAGGTGATCCGCGTATCGCCGCTGTAGAGCGTCGTTCCGCCGAAGCCGGCGATGAAGGCGCCTCGCCGCCGCCCGCCCGCGGGCAGAACGCCGACCGAAACCCGGACGCCCGTCATCCACGCGAAGCCCGTGCTCGACTCGGGCCGAAGGACGACGAGGCCTGCCTCGTTGTCCCGGAACGCGACCTCCCGCGCGGCGAAGGGGACGCTCGCGAAGGCGCGGAACGAGCCGAAGGGGACCACGTAGGGGTTGTCGTAGCCGGCGACCACACCGACGTCTGGGCTCACGTGGCCCCCGCCGGCGGAGCCGCCCGCGCCCACGCCGAGGCTGAACGCGAGGTGTCGCGTGAACGCCTGTTTGGCGCCCAGGCGAAGCGAGAGCACGGCCGGGAACGCGTCGCTCGCGACGCCCGTGACCGTACGATCGGTCACGACGACCGCGGTGGCCTCGGCGCTCAGGTCCGTCCACTCGGAGACCCCGTAGGCGAGGCGCGCCGTCCCGTGAAAGAGGACGGGGTGGAAGGGCGTCACGCTGGCCCCGGCGCTCCCGGCGAG
>JBCDGX010000622.1:0-3944 GCA_038750805.1 Myxococcota bacterium | reverse complement strand
TGCTGACCGGCCCCGTGCCGGGCCCGTCGTCGTCCTGGCTCATGAGGAACGCGGCGCCCCCGATACCGGCCCCGAGCAGCACCACCGCTGCGACCAGCAGGCCCACGCGTTTGCTCGGGCCGCTCCCCGGGAGCGTGACGGGTGCGTCCCCGGTGCCCCATCCGGCGTGCGCCGCGGGGGCGCCTCCGTAGCTGGCCATGGCGTCGCCTTAGCCCGGGGCGGGGGTCGCCATGCCGCCGGGTTGCGGGGTCGGGTAACCGCCGCCGGCGACGCCCGTCGGGCCATGGCCGGGCACGGGCGTGTGCCCGCCGGTCTGCGCCATCGGCTGGGGCGTGCCGAGGGGGTGTGTGCCTGGCGGGGACGTGCCCGGCGCCGGGGTCGTGCCGGAGACGCCGACGCCCGTCGCCATGGTCCAGGCGGCCTGCGCGTCCCCCATGCCCGTGAACTCGTGCATGAACGCGAGCACGTTCGGCTGCCGGTCGTCGCGGTTCTTGGCGAGCGCCCGCATCACGGCGTTCACCTTGTTCGGCGGAAGCTGGGCCGCCGCCGGGTGGGCGTTGAGCGGCCGGGGCTGCTCCGTGAGGTGCTTGGTGGCCCACTCCCAGGGAGTGTTCGCCTCGAAGGGGAGGGTCCCCGTGAGCATCTCGTAGGTCATCACCCCGAGCGAGTAGATGTCCGAGCGCGCGTCGAGGAGCTGTCCGCTGAACTGCTCTGGGCTCATGTAGGGCGGCGTTCCCAGCACCATGCCCTGCTTGGTGAGCTTCGCCTGGGCCTGGTTGTCGGCCTCGTCGCGCTTGGCGATGCCGAAGTCGAGGACCTTCACGAAGTCGGTCTGCCCGCCCCGATGGGTGAGCAGCACGTTCTCGGGCTTGAGGTCCCGGTGCACGATGCCGCGGTCGTGGGCTTCGTTCAGCGAGCCGCAGATCTGGATGAGCAGCTTGTCCGCGAGCTGCGAGGAGATGGCGCCCTCGCGCTGGAGCCGATGGGCGAGGTCCTCGCCCTCGATGAACTCCATGACGATGAAGAGGGTCTTGTCCTCGAGGTCGCCGAAGTCGAAGAACTGCACCGTGTTCGGGTGGTGCAGCTCGATGACCGTCTCGCACTCGCGGTGGAAGCGCGCGACGAGCTGCGGGTCCCCGCTGAGCTCCGAGTGCAGGGTCTTGATGGCGACCTTCCGGGTCGCCGTGCCCATCTTCTGCTCGGCCAGGAAGACCTTGCCCATGCCGCCCTCGCCGAGGAGGCGCAGCACACGGTAGCGGCCCATGATGATCTTGCCGATGAGCGGGTCCTGGTCCTCCGCCGCCGGCGCCTGCTGCTCGAGCATGGCGCCGCATTGGAGGCAGAACTTGGCCTCATCGGTGTTTTCGTAGCCGCAGCGTTCGCAGACTCGGGCCATGGGGATCCCCTTGGGGGCTCGACGCCGAGTCTACTGTCGGCCTTGGATTCGTCAAAGACCGGCGCGCCTTGAGAAAGCGCGCAAGGCGTGGGAATTTTTGGCTTCGTGACGGTCTCGCCACCAAACGGGGGACGCGCCTCCGCGACGAAGGCGGAGGACGGGCGCGGCATCGCCGATCGCGGACGTGTCGATGGAGGCGCGCTGATGGCGCTCGTCGCGCTCGCGGCGCTGCTTCCGGCCCTCGGCGCCCTCGACCGCCCGCTCTGCGTCTTTCGCGCAGCGACGGGCCTCCCATGCCCCGGCTGCGGCCTCACGCGCGCCTCCCTCGCGCTCCTGCGCCTGGACCTCGGGGCCGCCTGGAGCGCGCATCCCCTGGTGCTCGTGGTGACGCCCCTCCTGGCCTGGGCCTTTCTCGCCGCCGGGGCGCGGGCGCTCGGCCGCTCCGCGCCGGGACCCGAGGGCCTCTCGCGGGCGACCTGGATCGGCCTCGGCGCGGCGCTCCTGCTGGTCTGGGGTCTTCGCCTCGCGGCGGGGGCGCACCCGGACGTCGGCTGAGGCCGCTCAGAGCGGCGGGTTGCCGTGCTTCTTCGGCGGGTTCTCCTGGCGCTTGTCCCGGAGCATCTCGAGGGCCGCGCAGACCCGCGGCCGGGTCTTCTTCGGGTAGATGACCTCGTCGATGAAGCCGAGCTCCGCCGCCCGGAAGGGGTTCGCGAAGCGCTGCCGGTAGTCCGCCACGAAGGCGTCCTTGGAGGCGACGGGGTCCTCCGCCGCGGCGATCTCCTTCCGGTAGATGATGTTCACCGCGCCATCGGGCCCCATCACGGCGATCTCCGCCGTCGGGTACGCGAAGCTGATGTCCCCGCGGATGTGCTTCGAGGCCATCACGTCGTAGGCGCCGCCGTAGGCCTTCCGGGTGATCACCGTGACCTTCGGGATGGTCGCCTCCGTGAAGGCGTAGAGGAGCTTCGCCCCGTGGCGGATGATCCCGCCGTACTCCTGGTCCGTCCCCGGCAGGAAGCCCGGCACGTCGACGAAGGTGACGATGGGCAGGTTGAAGCAATCGCAGAAGCGCACGAAGCGCGCGGCCTTCACGCTCGCGTCGATGTCGAGGCAGCCCGCGAGCACCATCGGCTGGTTCGCCACGATGCCGACCGGATGCCCCTCGAAGCGCGCGAAGCCGCAGAGCATGTTCTTCGCGTAGTCGGGCTGGATCTCGAAGAGCTCGCCATCGTCGACCACCGCCCCGATGACCTTCTTCATATCGTAGGGCTTCATCGGGTCCGCCGGGACGAGCTCCTCGAGCACGGCCTCCTCGCGGTCCCGGGGGTCCGTGCACTCGGCGACGGGCGGCGCCTCGTGGTTGTTCGAGGGAAGGAAGGAGAGCAGCTCGCGAATGGCCCGGATGCAGTCAGCGTCGTCCGCGCAGGTGACGTGGCTGACGCCGCTCTTGGCCGCGTGCGTGCGCGCGCCGCCGAGCTCCTCCTTCGTCACCTCCTCGTGAGTCACCGTCTTGATGACCTCGGGGCCGGTGATGAACATGTAGCTCGACTCCTCCACCATGAAGATGAATTCCGTCATCGCCGGGCTGTAGACCGCGCCGCCGGCGCAGGGCCCCATGATCGCGCTGATCTGCGGGATGACGCCGGAGCTCAGGACATTCCGCGTGAAGATGTCCGCGTATCCCGCGAGGGACTGCACGCCTTCCTGGATGCGCGCGCCGCCGGAGTCGTTGAGGCCGATGCAGGGCGCGCCGGTCTTCAGCGCGAAGTCCATGATCTTCGCGATCTTCCCCGCGAAGGCGCCCGAGAGCGAGCCGCCGAAGACCGTGAAGTCCTGGGCGAAGACGAAGACCATGCGGCCGTCGACCTTGCCGTAGCCCGTGACCACGCCGTCGCCGGGGATGCGCTGCTCCTCCATGCCGAAGTCGCGGCATTGGTGCTGCACGAGGCGGTCGGTCTCGACGAAGGTCCCCGGGTCGAGGAGGAGCTCGATGCGCTCCCGCGCCGTGAGCTTGCCCTGGTCATGCTGGCGCTGGACGCGGCGAGCGCCGCCGCCGGCGAGGGCCTTCCGGTCGAGGTCCTCGAGGCGAGCGATGGGGTCGAGGGTAGCGGGTCCGTTCGGGGCGTCGGGGTCGCGTTCGGCCATGATCGCGCCGAGGCATAGCCGACCCGGCGGCGCTTGCACACCCCAGGGGAGCTCCCCGGGCGGGTTCGCCCGGCGTTCGGCCTGCGGTACTCAGGCCCCATGACCGCAGCCGAGACCCCGGTTCATCTTCGCGACGCCGTGCCCGGCGATGGGGCGGCGATTCACGCACTCGTGCACGCGCTCGCGACCTACGAGCGGGAGCCCGACGCCGTCGAGGCCACACCCGAGGGCTACGACCAGCAGCTCGCCGCCGAGGTGCCTCCCTTCGCGTGTGTGCTCGCGGAGCTCCCCGGCATCGGCGCCGTGGGCTTCGCGCTCACCTTCCGCACCTACTCGACCTGGAAGGGGCGCCCGGGCACCTGGCTCGAGGACTTCTTCGTCGTGCCCGCGGCGCGCGGCCGGG
>JBCDGX010000621.1:0-3946 GCA_038750805.1 Myxococcota bacterium | reverse complement strand
GTGAGCTCATCGCCCAGCGGCAGCTCACCCGGCCGGCGCCACTCCGGGTCGAGCTTCCCCTCGGCGACTACGACGTCGCGACCTTCGGCTCCTGGTTCGAGCGGCCGGGACCGGAGCTGGCGACGATGCCGCCGCCCCATCGCCGAGGGCGGCTTCGGGTGCGAGGGGGCGGTAACGCCACCATCGATTGGTCGCTCGTGCCCGTGTCGTGGACCGTGCACGTCGACGGGCGCCCCCCGGGCCCCGAGCCCTGGGTGAGCATCGAGTACCGCGCACCCGGGCGGCGGATCTTCCACAACGCGCAGCGAACCACGGGCACGTCCTGGCTCGAGCCCGGCGCCTACGAGGTGCGCGTCTCGGCGAGCTACGGGGACGTGTGGCTCGGGGGCCCCATCATGGAGCGCCTGGAGGTCGCGTCCGCGCGCGAGGCCCACCTCGACCTCGAGAGCATCGCCTTCGAGGGCACGGTGCGCATCGATGGGGTGCCCCCCGGGAGGCCCCTTTCCGTCGTCCTCCTGAACGGCGTCCGGACGCTCTCCTTCGAGGTCGACCCGGCGACCGGCGCGTTCCACGGACGAGCGGCCGCGGGGGCCCACACCATCGTCGTTGAAGACGAGGGCGAGGACCTGGTGGAGCTGCCGCGCTCCATCTTCGTCGGCGCGCGGCAGCCGCTCACGCCGCGCCTCGACATCGAGGCCCACTCGGTCCGGGTGGTGGGCCGCGTCGAGGGGACCGAGGCGTTCGCGGGCCCGCTGGTGCTCGAGCTCGCCCCCGCGGCCGGCGAATCAGTACGGGTCCAGCTCGACGAGGAAGGTCGCTTCACGACCCGCCTCTTCGCCGGCCAGGCGTACCGCGTGCTCCTCATCGAGGCGGGTCGGGACACCTGGCACATGCTCCGGCAACGCTACGTCGCGGGCCCAGGGCGCCTCGCCGTCCGCGCCCCGGACGCGCGCATCCGCGTGGTGCTGACGCGAAATAGCGCCGCCTTCCCGCCCAGTCAGGTGCTCTCACGCCATTGCGCTCGCGGCGCGGTCTCGTTCAAAGGCCGGTCGGGCCTCGGCAGCGCACGCTGGTCCCTTCCGGCCAAGGGCTCGGCTCGCGTGAGC
The DNA here is from genome assembly GCA_038750805.1 of Myxococcota bacterium. Taxonomy (GTDB): domain Bacteria; phylum Myxococcota_A; class Polyangia; order Polyangiales; family Houyiibacteriaceae; genus CALCTH01. Next base: position 2,840 of record JBCDGX010000621.1, on the reverse strand, counting down.
GGCGTGCTCCCTCCGGACGTCTACGAGCTCACCTTCCACGGCACGAGCCGATGCAACCAAGGCAACGGGCCGTTCGGGACGCTGGTGCTCGGCCAGGTGGAAGCACGCGCCGGCGAGACGACGGATCTCCACGTGGACCTCCGCACCCGAACGGTCCGCGGCATGGTCAGCGTCGACGGGAAGGCGCTCGGAAGGAAGCCGAAATCGGACCTGGGCTTCGTGCTCGCGCACGCGGTGGACGGCGGGCAGTTCATCGCGCGGACGCCGCTCGAGGACGACGGCTCCTTCGCGCTCGAGGTCTACGAGGGTAGCGCCTTTCGCCTCAGCTACTTTTGCGAGAGCCCGTGCGACCCCGGCGTGACCGGTCTCCATCGCGCCTGGGGGCCGTGGACGCTCATGGTCCCCAAGCCGGCGGAGGGCGACAAGGTGCGGCTCAGCGGCTTCGGGCGGTGAAGCCGCGCCGCTCGAGGGCGTGGTAGAGCGAGGTCGCGCGCCCGTAACCGAGGCGCTCCGCCAGGCGCGACGCCGGCATGGTGCCGAGTGCACCGAGCGCGAGCTCCACGCGGATCGTCGCGAGGTAGCTCCGCCAGCCACCGAAGCTCGCGTGGTAGCGGCGGAAGTAGCGGCCGAGGGCGGCCGAGGTGCGGCGCTCGTCCCGGCCGAGGGCTACGGCGAGGTCGTCCACGCCCGGGTAGCGCTCGGGGACGGCGATGTGGGAGGCCACGAGGGACGCGAGGCGCTGCGCGTCGGGTTCCGGGACGTGTGCGCGTGCCGTGGCGAAGCGGTCCGCGTCGACCCAGCCGGGGCCCAGCGCGGCGAGCCAGCGAAGCGGGTCCTCGACGCCGGCGAGGGGCACCTCCCCGAACGCCTCGTCCACGCCGCGCGCGCTCCGGTCGAGCACGACGACGAGCTCTACGTTCGGGCTGGTCGATACGAGCGCCGTGCCCGCGGCCGGCGCCCGAAGCGCCTGCCCGGCGCGCACGATGCGCTCGCCGGCGTCGCTCCGCACGTGGAGCTCACCGGCCGCCGCGACGAAGAGAAAGGCGCCCAGGCTCGTGCGGTTGCCCCCGAGCTCGCGCGCCCCGAGACCCCGCGCCCGCGTATGCCCGACGAGGAAATCCGGTGCGCGATGGACGCGCTGGGCGAGCCAGGCGTCGTCCGTGAGCTGCCAGCCGACCTCGGTTCGGAGCACGCCCCAGCTCTAGCAGATTGTTGATCTTCGCCGCAGGCACGCCGCCATGGCGGCCGCCTCGCCGTGCTCCTCGAAGGCCCCACCGCCGAGCGCACCTGCGAAGGGCGCTTCCGCGCCCGGCCATGAGCCGCTTTTTCCACGGCGGCGCACCCGGGGCCATGACCAACGTGGATGGGCGCCTGCTCGCGCTGCTGATCGCCATCGTGGGGGGGTGCGGCGACGGGTCGGGGTCCGGCGTTGACGCCGCCCTGGCGCCCGACTCTTCGGTACCCGACGCCACGCTGGACGGCGCACGGCCCACCGCCCGTCTCGCGCACCCGCTCATCTTCGTGAGCCAGGTGCCGAGCGACGCCGGCGAGTTTCAGGTGAACGACATCCACGGGAACTTCCGCGGCGACAACCCGGTGCGGGACCAGCCGGTGGGCGGGAACCTCTTCCGCCTCGACCCCGGGGCCGCCGAGCCCGTGAACCTGACGCGGCTCGACGACGTGGCCGTGCGGAACCCGGAGGTCTCGTGGGAGGGCGAGCGTGTCGTCTTCTCCATGAAGCGCGGCGCGCGTGGGCTCTGGCAGCTCTACGAAATGGGTACGGACGGCACCGGGCTCCGACAGCTCACGGACACGCCCTACAACGAGACGGAGCCCGTCTACCTGCCGGACGGGCGCATCGCGTTCGCGTCGGACCGGCAGGGGCTCCTCGACGCCTACGAGAACTTCCCGACGGGGCAGCTGCACGTGATGGACGCGGATGGGGGAAACGTGCGCCCGCTCTCGAGCGACCCGGGTGGGGACACGACGCCGACGGTCGACGAGGAGGGGCGCCTGCTCTTCACGCGCTGGAGCGTGACCAGCAAGCGGCCCTGCGAGACGCAGCGGCAACCCATCGACTTCGACGAGCACTTCGTGAGCCGCTTCCTTCTCTGGCGGACGGCGCCGGACGGGCGGAGCGACGCGCACCCGATCTTCGGCGCGCACCTGATCCAGGACCTGCACGGGGGCTTCGTGCAGGCGCGTCCGCTCCGCGACGGAACGGGGCGTATCCTGACGGTGATGGCGCAGGCCAGCACCTGGGGCGCGGGCGCCTTGGCCATCGTCGATCCGGCCGACGAGGTGGCGACGAACGGTCACGCGGAGGACCGGATCGCGTTCGTGACCAGCCCGCGCGAATACACCGACGCGGAGGACGTCGAGGTCGATGACCTGCCCTTCGGCGGGCGCTTTCGCGACCCCTATCCGCTCGCTGGCGGCGGTATCGTCGCGAGCTACGCGGACGGCATCGTGCTCAACCTGAGCTTCGACGACCCGGACGCGCAGCAAACGCCGAACTTCCGGCTCGTGCACGTGGCGGGCTCGGGCGGCACCCCGCCGGTGATTTACGACGACCCCACCCGGTGGGAGCTCGAGCCCGTGGAGGTGGTGGCCCGCCCGCGCCCACCGGTCATCGCCGACGCCATCGACTGGGAGGCGACGAGCGGCGTGCTGAACGTGATGGACATCGCGCTCGACGCGGGCCTGCCGGACGACGTCCCGAACCCAGCGCTTCGTGGCGAGGGCCCGCGGGGTGAAGCGGCCTGGGTGCACATCTATCGAGGGGTACCGACGCAGCTCGTGTATCCGGGTCTGCCGGGGTACCGGCAGATTCAGCCGGG
>JBCDGX010000620.1:0-3971 GCA_038750805.1 Myxococcota bacterium | reverse complement strand
CCGGCGCCCTCCGGCGGCCGCCGCGCCGCGCCGCCACGGGGCCGAGCCAGGCGCTCCGGCGCCGCTACCCGAACATCGCGGGCTCCTCGGCGGCCATCGGGCGGCTCCTCGGCATGATCGACCGGGTCTCGAAGTCGTCGGCGACCGTGCTCATCCGCGGCGAGAGCGGGACCGGCAAGGAGCTGGTCGCCGAGGCGCTCCACCGCCGCTCACCGCGCGCGGACCGGCCGCTCGTGAAGGTGAACTGCGCGGCGCTCGTGGAGACGCTGCTCCTCAGCGAGCTCTTCGGGCACGAGCGCGGGGCCTTCAGCGGAGCGACGGCGCGCCGAAAGGGGCGCTTCGAGACCGCCGACGGCGGGACCCTCTTCCTGGACGAGATCGGCGACATCTCGCCGAAGACGCAGGTGGCGCTTCTCCGCGTCCTTCAGGAGCGGACCTTCGAGCGGGTCGGCGGCACGGCGACGCTCTCCGTGGACGTCCGCATCCTCGCCGCGACGCACCGGGATCTCGAGGCGCTCGTCGCCGAGGGGCGCTTCCGCCAGGACCTCTACTACCGGCTCCGGGGCATCGAGATCCGCACGCCGGCGCTGCGGGACCGGCGGGAGGACATCCCCGAGCTCGTGGACCGCTTCCTCGTGCGCGTGGCCCAGGAGTCCGGGCTCCCGGAGCTCCGCTGCGCCCCGGAGGTGCTGAGGGCGCTCCAGGCGCACGACTGGCCCGGGAACGTGCGCGAGCTCGAGAACGTCTTCCGGGCGGCGGCCTTCTTCGCCGAGGACGGGGTCATCGGCGAGGAGAGCCTCCGCGCCGTGCACGCGCCATGCCTCGAGGCGCCGAGCCGCACGGCCCCTACGGAGAGCCCGCCGGCCATGCCCGCGGAGGACCCGGGCCAGGCCTTCTACGCGCGCGTGCGCCGCGGCGAGCTGAGCCTCGCGGACATGAAGAAGGAGCTCGAGCGCGATTGCATCGAGAACGCGCTCCGCGAGGTCGACGGCAACATCGCCGCGGCGGCGCGGCTCCTCGGCATGAAGCGCCCGCGGCTCAGCCAGCTGGTGAAGGAGCACGGGCTGCGCGACGCCACGGCGCGCTGGAAGACGAGCTGCAGAGCCGGCAGCGCGGAAGGAGGTGCGGCATGAAGAGGCTCGGACCCATCGCGTGCGTGCTCGCCGCGACCGCCTGCGCCGCGCCCGTCCTGGACGTGGATGCCGTGGACGCGCCCCTCGTGCGGCGCGCGGACGCCGCCACCGAACGCAGCGTCGCGGAGCTACCCGCGGGCTGCGAGGACCGGCTGCCCCTGGCGACGGGGGCCGAGGCGCCCGCGCTTCGCGCCGTCTCCCTCGACGTGCTCTCGGTGTACCCGGAGCTCGCCGTCGCCCGCATCGACGGCGTGGCCACCTGCGTCGACGCCGTGCCCGCGCTCGTCGCGGACCTGACGCTGCCGGACGGCGCCGCGCGCGGCGTGACGCTCCAGCGCTACGAGCTCGTCCGCTCCGAGCTGAGCGAGGGCGACCCTCCCCGCACCTGGCACACGGAGCTGGGGACGCCCTGGCCCACGGCGGGCACGGGGCCGCGCATGGTGCGCGGCGATCCGCATCCCACGCCCCTCGACCCGGACGACGACGAGGAGGACACGCTCCCCGCCGACGCCGCGAAGGGGGACCCGCACCCGACGCCGCTGATCACCGGTCCGAGCGTGCGCTGAGCACACCCGGAGGGCGGCGCCGGCCGCGACGATCCGCACCGCCACCCGTGGCGTCGCCCGGGCGATGGCGTAGCGTCGTGCCGTGACGACGCCCTTCCATCTCCTCCCGGGCGACGCGCCGCTCCTCGTGAGCATGCCGCACGTCGGGACCGCGCTTCCGGCCGGCGTCGCCGAGCGCCTCACGCCGCCGGCTCGCTCGCTCCCGGACACGGACTGGCTCCTCGTCGAGCTCTACGATTTCCTGCCGGAGCTCGGGGTCGGGCGGCTCCACGCCGTCTACTCGCGGCAGCTCATCGACCTCAACCGGCCGCCGGACGACGCGCCGCTCTACGCGACGACGACGACGGGGCTCGTCCCGACGGAGCTCTTCGACGGCACCCCGTCCTGGCGGGAGGGCGAGGCGCCGGACGCGGACGAGCGCGCGGCGCGCCTCGAGGCTTACTGGCGGCCCTACCACGACGCCCTCGCGGCCGAGCGCGCGCGGCTTCGGGAGCGCCACGGCGAGATGCTCCTCCTCGATCTGCACTCCATCGGGAGCGTCGTCCCGCGGCTCTTCGAGGGGGTGCTCCCGGAGCTCAACCTCGGCACGAACCAGGGGCGGAGCTGCGCGCCGGGACTCGCCGCGGCCCTCGAGCAGGCGGTCGCGCCGGGGCCCTATCGGCAGGTCACGGACGGGCGCTTCCGCGGCGGCTACATCACCCGGCGCTACGGGGAGCCCGACGCGGGCCTTCACGCGCTCCAGCTCGAGCTCTCGCAGGCGACCTACATGGACGAGGGTGCCGCCCCCGCCATCGACGCGGCGCGCGCGGCGGAGGTGCGGCCCTGGCTCCGCGCGTTCGTCGAGGCCGCGCTCGCGTGGATCGTGGAGCGCACCCGATGACGACGCGGCTCTTCTGCCCGGAGGCGCGCCTCCCCGAGGGCTGGCGCTCGGACGTGGTCCTCACGGTCGAGGACGGGGGGATCGTGGGCGTCGAGGCGGGGCAGGCGGCGGGGGACGCGACGCGGCTCCCGGGGCCCGTCGTTCCGGGCATGCCGAACGCGCACTCGCATGCGTTCCAGTGGGCGATGGCCGGGCTCGCAGAGCACGCCGGGGCCGAGCCGGACAGCTTCTGGACCTGGCGCGAGACCATGTACCGCGTCGCCCTGAGCCTCGACGCCGACGCCATCGAAGCCATCGCGACGATGCTCTACGTCGAGATGCTCGAGGCCGGCTACACGCGCGTGGCCGAGTTCCACTACCTGCACCACCAGCCGAGCGGCGCCCCCTACGCGGAGCCCGCAGAGCTCGCGCTTCGCATCGGGAAGGCCGCCGGGGAGGCGGGCATCGGGCTGACGCTCCTTCCCGTGCTCTACGCCCACGCGGGCTTCGGCGGGCAGGCGCCGCGGCCGGAGCAGCGCCGCTTCCTCCACAGGCCGGAGGGGATCCTCCGCGTCGCCGAGACCGCCCAGCGCGCGCTCCCGCGGGCACGCGTCGGGCTGGCCTTCCACTCGCTCCGGGCCGTGACGCCCGAGGAGCTGCGCGCGACGCTCGAGGGCCTCGCCGGCGACGTCCCGGTGCACCTGCACCTCGCCGAGCAGCAGGCCGAGGTGGACGAGGCCGTGCGGGTGCTCGGCGCGCGCCCGGCGGCCTGGCTGGCGGAGAACGTGGCGCTCTCGCCGCGCTGGAGCCTCGTGCACGCGACGCACCTCGACGACCGGGAGGTGCGCGCGCTCGCCGAGAGCGGCGCGACGGTGGTGCTCTGCCCGACGACCGAGGCGAACCTCGGCGACGGGGTCTTCCCCGGCGAGGCCTTTCTCGGGGCGGGGGGGCGCGTGGCCATCGGCTCGGACAGCCACGTGATCGTCGACCCGGCCGACGAGCTCCGGACGCTCGAGGGCGGGCAGCGGCTCCTCGCGGAGCGGCGGAACGTGCTCCGCGTGGGCGCGCCGCCGCATCACGTCGGCGCGGGGCTCTGGGAGACCGCGGCCGCGGGCGGGGCGGCGGCCCTCGGGGTGGCGACGGGGCGGCTGGCGCTCGGGCAGCGGGCCGACCTCGTCGTGCTCGACGACGCGCACCCCCGGCTCCTCGCTCGGGAAGGCGACGCGCGCCTCGACACCTTCGTGCTCGCCGGGCAGCGAGGCCTCGTGCGCGAGGTCTGGGTCGATGGGGAGCGCGTCGTCGCGGAGGGCCGGCACCGGGCGCGGGACGCCGTCCGGGCGCGCTGGGCCGCCTTGGCGGGACGGCTGGCCTGAGCGCGGCGGCTGGCCTGCGCGCGGCGGCGGCGCTCAGCTG
>JBCDGX010000619.1:0-3974 GCA_038750805.1 Myxococcota bacterium | reverse complement strand
GGCGATCAGCGCCTCGTCCACGGCGACCTGAGTCCGAACAACGTGCTCTGGCGTGCGCACGGTCCCGTGATCATCGACTTCGGGCTCGCGTCCCGCTCCGGCGTCGCACGCCCGGCAGGCACGGAGGGCTTCGTCGCCCCCGAGGTGCTCGCTGGTGCTCCCCGGACGCCCCGCTCGGACGTGTATGCCCTCGGGGCCCTGCTCGCGACGCTACCCGCCGCGCCCCCGGCGCTGCGGCTGCTGGCCCAGCGCTGCCGGCGCATGCCCGCCACGGACCGTCCGCGCGACGGGCGTGCGCTCGTCGCGGAGTTGACCGCAATGGAGCGGCACCGGGGGGCGAGACGGGTGGCGCTCGTCGCCTCGTTTATCGCCCTCGCGATGCTGAGCATCGCGGCGTGGCGTACGCCGAGCCGCGGGGGCGAGGTCGTCGCGGTGGCGCCGCCGTCGGCGACCGCGGGAGCGCCCAGAGTCCGCATCCGTCAGCTCACCTTCAACAGCTCCGAAGACGTGATTCGTGCCGCGGCGGTGGCTCCGGACGGCACGCGCGTGGCGCTGCTCGGTGTCTCCGGTCTCGACATCCTCGACCTCGAGGGCGGGCAGCGACGGACTCTCGGCGCGCTGGAGGCGAGCCGTCTGGCGTGGCGCGACGACGATACGCTCGCCGTGACCCACGCGGAGGGCGTCCATGCCTCGCGCGTGGCCACCGGTGCCGCCGGCCCCTTCGATCCCCCCACCGACGCGACCACGCTTCGCGTCGGTGGGCTGCTCTACGCCCGTCTGGGATCATGGTTTCGTCCCGCTGGGTGTCGCCTCGACCGAAGCCGACCTGCCGGTGCCCTTGCCCGGCCACGCGATCGCGCTTCGCCGTTCCCCGGATCGAAGCCGGGTCGCGCTCTTGCTCGGCGATGGCATCGAGGCCCCGACCCTCGCTGTGCTGTCGCTTCGAAGTGGGGACACGCGGACGCTCCTCCGATCGCTTCGCCTACGGGCCGACTTCGGCGGCTATGGCTTGGCCTGGGTCGGAAACGAGGCCCTCGTCGTCGCGCTCGCGAGTGCGCCTTCGGAGGGGCGCGGCGCGGAGCTCGTACGGACCCCCATCGAACGCTGGGCGCCGGAGACGCTGCACGAACCCCCGCACGAAGTCGCCATGATGTCGGCGGACGGGGCCGGCCGGGTGGTCTTCGCCGAGATGCGATTGCAGAGCGATACGCTTCGGCTCGTACGAGGGGCCGATGGCTTCACGGGGCCGATGTCGATCAGCCGCTCGGCACGCGACGACCGTCCGACGAGTTGGACCGGGACGCACGGGCTCCTCGGCATGCTCCGCGTGGGCGCCACGCATGAGGCTGTGCGCTTCCCCGTGTCCGGTGGCCATCCCGAGCCCCTCGACCTGGGGAGCTGGTCCACGTGGCCCCTTGGGACCGACGCTGGCGTGCTGGCCTTTCACCCCAGCGAACATCGGGACGAGGTCGACCTGGTGCTGCACGAAGCGTCCGGTCCTCGGACTCTATACTCGCTCCCAGAGCCGCTCCAAGCCGCGGGAAAGGGGCGTTCGGTGCCGCGGAGCTGGAGCTACTCATGCAACCTCGACGCGCGCTGCGCGCTCGTCGGGGGCGTGGGTCAGGTGGCGCTTTGGTCGTTCAAGGGCCGGACCGGCGAGCGGCGGCACGTCGCCGAACTGCCCGACGCGGCGCTGCGCCTGCACGACGTCGCCATGGACGGACGAGGAGAGCGCGCGGCGATCGCCAGCGTCGGCGTCTTCATGGTCGTGGACCTTGCGAGCGGCGAGGTGACGCAGCGGCATGTCCATGGCGCTGGGGGCGTCTTCCAATACGTCGCCGAGGATCCGCGGGGCGGCTGGTTCGTCTCGGGCATCTGGCCGAAGGCGCCGCGCCATCGCGTCGTCCACGTCGACGACGCGGGGATGCGGACGGTTCACGTCGACCGCGATGCCTGGATCGCCCACCCCGTGCCTTCACCCGACGGGTCGGAGCTCGCCTTCTCCCAGATGCGCTTCCACTCCGACCTCTTCCGCCTCGAGTGGCTGTGAGCGGACGGGTCGAGCCGACCGCCTAGGCGTCGGCGAGGTGCTTCGCCAGGAACGCGAGGACGCCTTCGTACCAGGCCGCGATGTTGCGGGGCTTCTGGATCCAGTGGTTCTCGTCCGGGAAGACGAGGAGCTCGCTGTCGACGCCGTGGAGCTGGAGAGCGTCGAAGAGCGCGAGGGCCTCGGTGATCGGCACGCGGTAGTCGAGGTCGCCGTGCACGACGAGCGTCGGCGTCTTCCACCTGGCCATGCGCGCGTGCGGCGAGTGACGATCGACGTCGCCCTTCCACGCCGTCGAGGCGTTCTGCGCCTGAAAGAAGGCGCTCACGTCCGTCGTCCCGCTGAAGGCGCGCAGGTCGTAGAGGCTCGCGTGCGTGACGATGGCCCGGAAGCGATCCGTGGTGCCCCCGAGGAAGTTGCTCATGTAGCCGCCGAAGCTGCCGCCCATGGCCGCGACCCGCGAAGCGTCGACCTCGGGCCGGGCCTCGAAGGCATCGGCGACCTTCATGAGGTCCCTCGCGCAATCGCCGCCCCAGGTGTTGCCCCAGATGCCGCCGATGAACTCCTCGCCGAAGCCCGTAGAGCCCCGCGGGTTCGGCATGGCCACGACGTAGCCCGCGTGCGCGGCGACCGCGGCGTTCCAGCGCCAATGCCACACGTCGTTCCACGCGCTCACGGGGCCGCCGTGAATCCAGAAGAGACCGCGCTGCGGCCGAGCGTTCGGTACGGACGCGAGCCAGCTCTGGATCGGCGTCCCGCCGGCGCCGGGCACGTGCACGCTGCGCGTGTCGAGGGCGGACAGGGCCTTCGCGTCGTCCTCGCTCACCCCCGCCAGGTCCGCGAGGAGCGTGGGCGCCGCAGGGGCTTCGCCCGGCGTCAGCACGAAGGGGCGCGGCGGCGTTCGGAGGTCGCTGTAGACCCCCGCGAGATCACCGTCCGGCAGCACGGCGAGGCGGTCCATGCTGCCCGCGCCGGCGCTCAGGAGCTCGACCTTGCCCCGCTTCTCGAGCGGCACCGAGAAGAGTCGCGTGGCCCCGGCGTCGTCGGCGCTCACGACGAGGCGATCGGCCACGAAGCCCTCGATGGCCCCGCGCCGGTCCCAGCGCGCCGCAAGGCGGGTCTCGGTGCCGTCGAGGTCGTAGCGCGCGAGCTGGCGCCGGGGATGCGAGCGGGCGCTCCGCTGGTCCTGCACCGCCACGACTCCCCCGCCGCTCGGCAGGAAGCGAACGTCCGCGTGGCTCCGCCGCGCCTTGCCGCCGAGGCTCGCGCGCACCCGGCCCGTGCGGACATCGATCACGTCGACGACGGTCTCCGAGAGCCGGTCCGGTCCCGGCTCGGCCTCCTCGCGAACGCAGGCGAGGCGCTTGCCGGCGGCGTCGAGGTCGAAGGCCTCGGCCAGGCGGTGCTCGCGGTCCGCCTTCGGCGTGAGGTCCTTCGGGCGCCCGGTGGCGCCGTCCTCGAGGCGCCGGGCGACGTAATGGGGCGCGGCCTCCGGGAGCCAATGGTCCCAGTAGCGCACGGGGACGCGCGTGTAGTGGAGCGCGCTCGGTCCCTTCTCCGCGCGCTCGGCCATCACCTCGCGCTGCTTCTTGGTGGGCACGCCCGGGAGCACGGGCTCCCGGGTGACCAGCACGCCCGCCGCCAGCGTTCCCCGCGCGCGGAAGGCCAGCACGCCGAGCGGCGCATCGGTGAGCGCGATCGCCTCGGCCATGGGGGCGAGCGCGAAGACCTGCGCGCGCTCGCCGGCCTCGGCTCCGTGCGCAGCGCGCCGCGAGAGAAAGAGAAGCGTTCCGTCCTCGAGAAACGCCGGCGCGGTGTCGTCGTGGTCCGAGAGGGTCAGCGGGCGCGCCGGACCACCCGCCGTCGGCACGCGCCAGAGCCGGGAGCGGAAGCGGCCGTCGTCCCCGGCGCGGGCCACCTCGACCGC
>JBCDGX010000618.1:0-4001 GCA_038750805.1 Myxococcota bacterium | reverse complement strand
GGCACCCCCGACACGATTCGAACGTGTGACCTTCAGCTTAGGAAGCCGCTGCTCTATCCAGCTGAGCTACGGGGGCAGGGGCGCGTGGTGTAGCACGCCGTCCAGGGATGTCCGGGGCGATCGCGCGCTGGCCGGAGGGTTGCGGGGATGGGCCCTTGCCGGGCGCCGGGCGCCGAATCGTCCCGATCGGTCCACAAGATGGCGCCAAGCCGTCGTATGGTCCTCGCTGGGGGATTCGGCTCGACATGGTCGAGAGGCGTGAGGACGACGATCTGGCGGGGATCGTGGGTCGCCTTCGGGCGACCTACATCGTGGCGCTTGGGCTCATCGCGCTGCTTAGCGTCGCGGGCCACCTTCTCACGCAGCGCGGCTTCGACGGGCAGCTCGAGGTCGCCGCGACCGTCGACCTCGCTGGCCGCCAACGCATGCTCAGCCAGCGCATCGCCCTCGGCGCCGCACGCTGCGAGTCCACCCCCGAAGCCCTCGTCGGCCGGGAGCTCCCCGAGCGCATCGCCAGCTGGCGCGAAGCCCACCACAGCCTGATGGAAGGCCCCCATCGCGCGTTCGCCACCGGGCTCTCCGCGCCTTCCCGCCGGGAGCTGGCCGCCGTCGCCGCACGCTTCGACGCGCTCCTCGACGCCCCCCTCCAGCCCGGCCCCCTCGCCGAAGCCGGCGATGCCTTTCTTCAGCGCATGGACGCCGCCGTCCATGACTTCAGCGCGAAGGCCGACGCGCGTGTCGTGACGCTGCGCGGTGTCGATGCGCTGCTCGCCGTGGCCACGCTCCTCCTCCTGCTCTTCGAGGCCATCCTGGTCTTCCGCCCGCTCATCCGGCGCCTCCGCTCCTCCCTCGACCGGCAGGGCCGCCTCTTCGAGGCGCTCCGCTCGAGCGAAGCGCGCTACGCCCGGGCTGTCGCGGGCTCGCGCCTCGGCATCTGGGATTGGGACGGCACCACCGGGACCCTCCACCTCTCGCCGCTCACCCGCGAGATGCTCGGCATCGGCGCCTCCGCGCCGGCTACCTGGGAGAGCCTCGCCGTGCGCCTCGACGACGCCGACGCCGAACGCCTCAGCGCCCAAGTGCAGAGCCTCTCGGGCGCCGGCGTCGAGCTCGAGGTGCACCTCGACGAGCCCGGCACCCGCGCCATGCTCGTGCGCGGCCGCCCCGATGGCCAGGGGTCCGCCGCGGGCACCGTGCTCCCCGCCGAAGCCAGCCGCCGCCGCGCCCTCCGCGAGCACATTCGCGAGGCCCAGGCGCTCGCGCAGGACCGCGTGCCGCCCCTCGAGGCGGCCACGCAGGAGCTCGCCCACGACCTCAAGAACTACCTCCACGTCATCCGCGTCGGCGCCGAGCTCCTGGAGGAGGTGCCCGATGCCCGGGAGGACGCCTCGCTCGTGCGGCAGGCGGCCGACGACGCGGCCACCCTCGCACGGAGGCTCATGCGCCTCGGGAGCGGGGCGAGCGCCCACACCCTCGCCCCGCCGACGCCGCTTCGGGAGCTGCTCACGCGCCTCGAGCCCGTGCTCCGGCCCTTCTTCGCGAGCTCGCAACGGCTCAGCTTCGAGGTCGACGAGCGCCTCCCGCCGGTCGCTGTGGACGCGCTCGAGCTCCGCCGTGCGCTCATCAACCTCGTGCTCAACGCCCGCGACGCGCTCGGGCGCGAGGGCCACGTGCGCATCCGCGCCGAAGCCGCCGCCACATCGGGCGAGGTGCTCATCTCCGTCGCCGACGATGGCCACGGGATGAGCGACGAGGTGCTCGAGCGCGCCTTCGAGCCCGGCTTCACCACCAAGGGCGACGAAGGGAGCGGAATCGGCCTCGCCTCCGTGCGCGAGTGGGCCGAGAGCTCGGGCGCCTCGCTGCACATCGACTCGACGGAAGGCGTTGGCACGGAGGTGCGCCTCACGCTCCGTACGTGAGCGCGTGCGACCGGCGGCGCCGAGCTACGATGCGACCATGGCCGTGGACGCCACGCGATGCCCCCTCTGCGGAGCCGCCAACGAGTGCGGCGCCGCCGCCGGCCGCGAGCGCTGCTGGTGCTTCGACGTCGCGATCGCGCCTTCGACGCTCGCCATGATCCCCACCGAGGCGAAGGGCCGGGCGTGCATCTGCCCGCGCTGCGCAGGCGCGAAGAAGCCCGAGCCCGACGCCCGCTAACGCTGGACGAAGCGCCAGTCGCAGGTGCCTTCCTCGGTCGTGCCCGTGAGCTCGACGCGCACCCGCCCCTCGTCCCGCGTCACGCGCCCGGCGACCGTCGCCTCCGCGCTCGCTTCCGTGGCCTCGCAGGCGCATTGGGTGCGCGGATCGACATGCAGGCGCGCGCCCTCGGCGTCCGCGAGGGCCGTGCACCCTGGCAGCTCGAGGCGGTAGCGCTCGCCGTCCCGCGCGATGCGGAGCTCGGCCCCATCCGCGCCCCCGCCACGCACGTGGAGCTCGCCCTCGACGCGAAAGCGGGCGCTCCGCGAGAGCTGGCCGAGGTAGGCGCCCTCCCAGCGCGGCGCCTCGCCCTCGCATCCGGCCAGCGCGATCGCGAGCAGCATCAGGGCGCGCACGCTCAATAGACCAGGAGCGAGTGAACCGGGTGCGGCGCGAGCTCCGCGCGTCCGTTCAAAAAGCCGAGCTCGATGACGAAGGCGAAGCCCGCCACCTCGGCGCCGAGCGCCGCGACCAGCTCCGCCGTGGCCTTCGCCGTGCCGCCCGTCGCGATGAGGTCGTCGACGATGAGCGTCTTCTCGCCGGGCTTCAGCGCGTCCCGATGCATCTCGAGCGTGTCCGTGCCGTATTCGAGCGCGTACTCCACGCTCACCTTGTCCGCCGGGAGCTTCCCTGGCTTCCGGGCCGGAACGAAGGGCAGGCGAAGTCGCGCCGCCAGCGCCGCGCCGAAGATGAAGCCCCGGCTCTCCATCCCGACGATGGACTCGGCCCCGCTCTTCGCGGCCTGCTCTCCGAGCAGATCGAGGCAGGTCGTGAACCCCCGGGGATGCGCCAGGAGCGGGGTGATGTCCTTGAAGAGGATCCCCGGCTTCGGGAAATCCGGGACGTCGCGGATCAGCTTGCGGAGCAGGTCGTGGCGCTCGTCGCTCATGGACGCGACCTAGCACGGCGGGGCGCGCCGCCCTACTCCGCCGCCTGGCTCCGCGGACCGGCCACGTAGCTCGCCAGGCCGAAGTGGTCGCCTTGCGTGGCCTGAAGCGAGAGCGGCGTGACGCTCACGTAGCCCTCGTCGATGGCGTCCGTGTCCGAGCCGTCCAGCGGCGAGTGCTCCGGGCTGCCCGGGAGGCCGATCCAGAAGTACTCCCGACCGCGCGGATCGCGCCGCACGTCGACGCCCTCCGAGTAGTGCCGGACCCCGAGGCGGGTCGCCCGCACGCCGGCGAAGGGCACCTCGCCCTCCGCGGCCTTCGGGAAGTTCACGTTCAGCAGCGGCGGCTGGCCCGCGGGGCGCACGGCCTCGAGCATGCGGCGCGCGAGCACGCTCGCGAGCTCCGCGCAGGGCGCGATGGACCCCCGCCCCACCATGGAGAAGGCGATGGCCGGCACGCCGCGGAGCGCGCCCTCGCGCGCGGCGGCCACGGTCCCCGAGTAGTAGACGTCCGAGCCGAGGTTCGGCCCGTGGTTCATGCCGCTCACGACCAGGTCCGGCCGCCGCGGCAGCAGCCCCTCGCGGTAGAGCGCGCAGTAGACGCAATCCGCCGGCGTCCCGTCGATGGCATGCACCGCGTCGCCGATGACGTCGTGCCGGAGTGGCCGGTGCAAGGAGATCGCGTGACTCTGCCCGCTCTGCTCGTGCTTCGTGGCGACGACCACCACGTCCGCCCAGGCGCGCATGGCCTCGACCATGGCGAGGAGGCCCGGGGCGTCGTAGCCGTCGTCGTTCGAGGCGAGGAGGAAGGGACGGGGCATGGGGCGGATCTTCCGGCCGAGGGGTGACGCGCGCCCACGGCGGCTCGGTGACGATGTTAAAAAACGAAGCCTGGAGCCGCCGAAGAGGCTCCAGGCTT
>JBCDGX010000617.1:0-4028 GCA_038750805.1 Myxococcota bacterium | reverse complement strand
CCTCGGCCGCCGCGACGGCGATGACGAAGAAGGCGAAGAGCTGCCCCGCCTGGTTCTCCGGGTGGAAGCGGTTCACCGCGACGAGCACGACGTTCACCGCGTTGAGCATCAGCTCGATGCTCATGAGCTGGATGAGCACGTTCCGCCGGACGAGGAAGCCGATGGCGCCGATCCCGAAGAGGATGGAAGCGAGGGCGAGGTATTCACCGAGGCCGATGGTCATGACGTGCCTTCACTCCGCCGGGGCCGGGGCGGCTTCGCGCTCGGCCTTCTCGCGGGCGTCGATGCGCTTCTCGACGGCGGTCTTGCCTCGCGCGACGGCGACGGCGCCGATGATCGCGACGAGGAGCGTGATCGAGATGGTCTCGAAGGGGACGAGGCCCTGGGTGTAGAGCGCACCGCCCACGGCCTCGACGCCGCCGTAGCCCTCCGGGAGCCGCGGATGGGTCGGGTCCACGTCGGCGATCGCGAAGGCGATGGTCGCGGTGACCATCCCCATCAAGACCAGGCTCGTCATGCGGATCATGCCGGCCTTGCCGCTGCCCTCGGTCTCCGACGCCGGCCCGATGAGCATGATCACGAAGACGAAGAGGACGACGATGGCCCCGGCGTAGACGAGGAGCTGGATCGCCGCGAGGAGCTCTGCGTGGAGCGTCAGGTAGAGGCCGGCGAGCGCGATGATGTGCGCCAGGAGCGCCATGGCGGCGCGTAGGGGTCGCCGGGCGGCGACGGTCCCGACGGCGCCCACCAGGGCGACGAAGGCACAGACGCTAAACAAAAGGAAGGACGAGCTGCTCACGCGAGGCTCCTTGAATCGGGCTTCCCATTCGGGGGTGGCCGCGGCTTGCGCCCGCCTTACCACGAGGCCCCGGCCGCGGAAACCGCAGGGAGTGGGGCGTGTGAGTCGGCTTGCGGAAGGCCGCGGCGAAGGTCGTCAGGCGGCGCTTCCTAGGCCGCCACGGGTGCTGTCGTCGTGGCGGCGGAGGAGCGGCTTGCCCTCCTCGGCGGCAGCGACGAACTCCTCGCGGAACTTCTGGACCATGCCGAGGAGCGGCATGGCCGTTCCCTCGGCGAAGGCGCAGATCGTGTTGCCCATCATGTTGTTGCCGATGTCGGCGAGGAGATGGACGTCCTCGACCTTGCCGCGGCCGAGCGCGAGGCCCTCGAGCACGTCGACGAGCCAGCCGCTGCCTTCGCGGCAGGGCGTGCATTGCCCGCAGCTCTCGTGCTTGTAGAAGCGCATGAGGTTGCGCGTGGCCTCGACCATATTGACCGAGTCGTCCATGACGATCGCGCAGCAGGTGCCGAGCATCGTGCCGAGGGCGCGGTAGGTGTCGACGCCCATGGGCACGTCGATCTCGCTCATGCCGTGCCAGGCGTGGAGCGGGTGGTCCTTCTTCTTCGCCTGGACCTTCCAGTCCGGGCGGAGCACCGGCGTGGACGAGCCGCCGGGGATGACGGCCTTCAGCGGCCGGTCGTCGTGGAGCATGCCGCCGCCGAGGTCGTAGATGAGCTCGCGCATCGTGATGCCGACGGGCGCCTCGTAGACGCCGGGCTTCTTCACGTGGCCGCTGATGCCGTAGAGGCGCGTGCCCCCGTCGCGCGGCGCGAGGCGGCTGCGCTTGCACCAGGCCTCGCCGCCGAGCTCGACGATGTCCGGCACCGACGCGATGGTCTCGACGTTGTTGACGATGGTGGGCTGGTCGAAGGCGCCCTTGATGGCGGGGAAAGGCGGCTTGAGCCGCGGCTCGCCGCGACGGCCTTCGAGGCTGTTCAGGAGAGCCGTCTCCTCGCCGCAGATGTACGCGCCCGCGCCCGTGTGCGTGTAGATCTCGATGGGATGGGGCTTCCCGAAGGGCTTGTCACCGATGTAGCCCTTCGCGCGCGCTTCGGCGATCGCGGCGTCGAGATGCGCGATGGAGTGCGCCAGCTCGCCGCGCACGTAGATGTAACAAGCGTTCGCGCCGATGGCGTAGCACGTGATGAGGCAGCCCTCGATGAGCCGGTGCGGATCGACGTTCATGATCGTGCGATCCTTGAACGTCCCGGGCTCGGACTCGTCCGCGTTGATGACGAGGTAGACGCGCTCGCCCTCCTGCGGGTTGAGGAAGCCCCACTTGATGCCGGCGGGGAAGCCGGCGCCGCCGCGCCCGCGGAGCGAGGCCTTCTTGACCTCCTCGCGAATCGCCGCGGGGTCCATGCTCATCAGGGCCCGGCGCGCCGTGCGGTAGGCGCCGTGCCGCTCGGCGACGTCGATGCCGCGTCCGCCCTCGACGCCGTAGCGGTTGGTGAGCAGCGGCTCGAAGGCCGAGAGCGGGGGGTGCTCCGTGGTCTCGGCTTCGGTTTCCGTCGAATCGGTCATCGCGTGATCCTCACTCTCCGGCGACGCCGGCGCGGGCGTCGATGATCGCGTCGACCTTCTCGAGCGTCAGGTTCTCGAAATAGTCGTCGTTGATCTGGACCATCGGGGCCTGGCCGCAGGCGGCGAGACACTCGGCCTTCAGCAAGGTGAACTTGCCATCCTTCGTGGTTTCGCCGGCGTGGCAGCCGAGCTTCTTTTCGAGATGCTCCTGCACTGCTTTGGCGCCCATCAGGTCGCAGCTGAGCGTGCGACAAACCCAGATCACGTTCTCTCCAACCGGCTCTTCGAAGAACATCGTGTAGAACGTCACGACGCCCTTCACGGCGGCGGTGGAGAGCTCGAGGCGCTGGGCGACGAAGGCGATGATCTCGGGGCTGATCCAGCCGTGCTGGCGCTGGCAGATCCAAAGGACGGGAATGAGCGCCGCCCGCGATGTCGGGTAACGCTCGAGGAGCGCGGCGACGTCTCGCTCGCGCTCGGGGGTCAGCTCGAAGGCCATTCGGATGCTCCGGGGAGTGGGCGGCATGCGCCTCGGTCCGTGGGGCCGCCCCGTGCGAGAGGCGCGGTCCGAGGGCCCGGCCCGCGGCGCCACGCACCCACCGTACAGGGGCGTCCTAGCGCGGGGACGCTAGGCCTCGCCTCGGGGGGTGTCAAGCAGCTCCGAGAGGCCTCGCCGAGCGCACGGATCCGCGAGTGAACGAGGGGGGTTTCGCGCGTTCGAGGGGTGGGCTAGGGTCGCGCTCGTGACCGTCTTTTGCCCGAACTGCGGTACGAAAAATACCGACGAGGCCACCCACTGCGTCTCGTGCGGCACCGAGCTTCGGAAGCCCGAAGGGCGCTCCAAGAAGTTCAAGGGGACGATGATGATGTCGGGGCTCGGCACGCCGCCGGGACCGACGCCTCCGTCCGGCGGTGAGGCGACCCCGCCTCCCGGCGGCGCGCCGGCAGCTCCGAAGAAGGACCTCGCGTTTCAGGCGACCATGCTGGGTCCCATGTCCCCCCCGCAGGGAGGGGCGCCGCCTCCGGCCGCCGGCTTCGGTCAGCCGCCACACCCGGCCGGCTTCGGACAGCCCGCGCAAGCTCCCACAGCGCAACCTCCCGCAGCGGAACCACCTCAGCAGGGTGGCTTCGGTCAGCCTCCCGGCGGTGCGCAGCCGCCGGGCACGGGCGGTTTCGGCCAGCCTCCGGCGCCGGCGCAGCCTGGCGGCTTCGGTCAGCCGCAGGGTCAGCCCCCCGGGGGCGCGCCTTCGGGCTTCGGGCAGCCGCCGCAGCAGCAGGGGGGAGGCTTCGGGCAGCCTCCCCAGCAGGGCGGCGGTTTCGGGCAGCCTCCCCAGCAGGGCGGTAGCTTCGGTCAGCCGCCTCAGGGCGGCGGCTTCGGACAGCCCCCGCAGCAGGGCGGCGGCGGTTTCGGTGGTCCGCCGCCGGGCGGCGGCTTCGGGGGTCCCCCGCAAGGCGGTGGCTTTGGCGGCCCCCCGCAGGGCGGTGGCTTCGGCGGCCCGCCCCCGGGCCAGCCGGCCGGCGCCCCCGGCGCGGCTCCCAGCGGCGGCGGCGGCGGAAAGACGTGGCTTTACGTGGGGATCGGCTGCCTCGTGGCCTCGATCCTCGGGTGCCTCGGCGGCTGGTTCTACTGCAAGATGAAGGTCGAGGAGGGCGTCGAGCAGCTCGG
>JBCDGX010000616.1:0-4041 GCA_038750805.1 Myxococcota bacterium | reverse complement strand
GCGGCGGCGCGGACCATGGCTGGCTCGACACCCGGCACACCTTCAGCTTCGCGCGCTACTACGACCCGCGCTTCATGGGCTTCCGCGGGCTCCGCGTCATGAACGAGGACCGGGTGGCGGCCGGTGGGGGCTTCCCGCTGCACCCGCACCGGGACATGGAGATCGTCACCTACCCGTTGGCCGGGGCGCTCGAGCATCGGGACACGCTCGGCAACGGGGGCGTCATCGAGCCCGGCCAGATTCAGCGCATGAGCGCCGGGACCGGGATTCGCCACGCCGAGATGAACGCGGCGCCAGAGACGACGCACTTCTACCAGATCTGGATCGAGCCCCGCGCCCGCGGGCTCCGGCCCGGCTACGAGGACGTGCGCCTCGACGGCGCGGACCCGGGCTTCCTTCGTCCGGTGGCGACCCCGGAGGGCGGCGCCCGCGCGGTGGCGCTGCAGGCGGACGCGCGCATCCTCGCCGGCCGGCTCGTCGCGGGCCAGCGCGCGTCGCACGTCGTTCGTCCGGGCCGGGCGGCGTGGCTGCAGGTCGTGCGTGGGAAGCTTCGCGCCGGCGGCCAGCGCCTCGCGGCGGGAGACGGGGCCTTCACGGAGGAGGCCGGCGCCCTTCGCCTCGACGGCGCGAACGACGCCGAGGTCCTGCTCTTCGACCTGGCCTGAGCGCCTCAGAGCCCGAGCTGGCCCTCGAGGAAGGCGTACATGCGGGCGTAGCGCTCGACGAGATCGCTGCGCCGCGTCCCGGCGCCGTGGCCGAGGTTTCGCTGCATGTAGAAGTAGATCGGCGCTTCGCCGGCCGTCGCCTCCTGCAGGGCCGCGGCCAGCTTCGTCGAGTGCGCCCAATGCACTCGGCTGTCGTGGTCCGCGGTCTCGATGAGCACGGCCGGGTAGCGCACCCCCTCGCGCACCTGATGGTAGGGCGAGTACGCGAGCAGCCACCGAAGCTGCTCGGGATCGTCCGCGCTCCCGTACTCGGGCACCCAGAGCTCCGCCGGCGGGAAGAGGTGGTAGCGCACCATGTCGTAGAGACCCACGTAGGACGCCGCCGCCGCGAAGCGCTCCGGGACCCGCGTGACCATCGCCGCCATCAGGAGCCCGCCGTTGCTGCCTCCCTCGATGGCGATGCGCTCGGGGCGGCTGAGGCCGCTCTCCGAGAGCCAGGCGATGCACGCCTCGAAGTCCTCGAAGACCCGCTCCTTCTCGCCGAGCATGCCCGCCCGGTGCCAGGCCTCGCCGCGCTCGCCGCCGCCCCGCAGGTTCGCGAGCGCGAAGACGCCGCCCCGCTCGAGCCAATAGAGCACGTTCCGCCGGAAGCCGGGGCGCAGCGAGACGTTGAAGCCGCCGTAGCCGTAGAGGAGCACCGGCGCGTCCCCGTCGCGGCGCCCGGCGCGCTCCGCGCTCATGACCAGCCAGAGCGGCACCTGCGTGCCGTCCGCGCTGGTGACGAGCTCGCGCTCGACGCGCACGCCCGAGAGGTCCACGCCCACGTCGACCTGCACGAGGGACTCGGTCGCCCCGCTCGCGCCGTCGATGCGGAGGAGCGTCGGCGGCGTCGCGAAGGCATCGAAGGCGCCGTAGACCCCGGGGAGCTCGGGCTGGCCGGCGATGCCGCCGAGCGCCCCGTCGCCGGGGAGCGTGGCGACGGCCTTCTCCACCCCTTCACCGTCGAAGAGGACCACCTTCGCCCGAAGATCGTCGAGGTACTGGGCGGCGATGCCGTGGGCCGTGAAGGCGACGGACTCGAGCGGCGCCTCGCGCTCGGCGATCAGCTCCTCGAAGGCGAAGTCCGCGGACCCGTCGCCGAGGGGCGCGCGCCGGAGCGTGTAGTTGGGCGCGCCCTCGTTGGTGTGGAGGTAGAGGTGATCGCCGTGCACGAAGCCGATGGAGACCGCGTCCGCGCCGCGCACGACGGGACGCAGCGGCGCCGCCTCGCTCGGTGCCGGCCCGGAAGCCCGGGACAGGAGGAAGACCTCGGAGCGGGACCAGCCCTTGAGCACGTTGATGGTGACCCAGCGCCCGTCGGACGAGACGTGTGCGGAGGGGAAGTCCGCGCCATCCTCCGCCCCGAAGACCTTCGGATCCGCCGCCGGATCGCTCCCGAGCGCGTGGAAGAAGACGCGCGGGAAGTAGCCGTCCTCCTCCTCGGCGTCGTAGTCGGGCTCGCCGGGCGCCGGGTAGCGCGTGTAGTAGAAGCCGCTCTCGTCCGGCAGCCAGTCGAGGCGGCACCACTTGGTGCGCGGGATGCGGAGCTCCGCGAGCGCTTCCTCGAAGGAAGCCCCGCCGAGCATGGCGTCCACGTCGAGGAGGTGGAGCACGCTCCGCTCGTCGCCGTTCTGCGACACACCGAAGGCGAGCCAGCGGCCGCTCGGGCTCGGGTAGGTCCAGTCCACCGCCGCGCGCTCGCCGAGGGTCTCGGGGTCGACGAGGGGGAGCGTCCGCTCGCCTGCGCGGACCTCGATGCGCGGCTGCTGCCGGTCGCCCTCCCGGCGGCTGAAGAAGATCCGCACGTCGCCGGGCCGCCCCCCGACGCTGACGCCGCCGAGCGCACCGATGGAGAGGAAGGTGTCCAGGCGCTCGCGGAGCGCGTCGCTCGGTTCGACGGCGGCGGCGGTGCGCTCCGATTGCGCGTCGATCCACCGATCCGTGAGCGGCGAGCGCGCCTCGAGGGAGCGGTAGGGATCGGCGACCCGAACCCCGTGCAGCGTGTCGACGGTGGCGCCGGCGGCCCTCGCCTCTCGGTTGAGGGCGTGCAGCGCCTCCATGGTCCCTCCGGTCCCGTTCAACGTCGCTTGCTCCCGGGCGCCCGCCGACCCGCCGCACCCGAGGCCGACGACGAAGGAGAGCATCGAAAGGAGTACGTGGCGCATGGGCGAAGCCTCGCCAGCCCTCGGGGCCGGCGGGAGGATCGAACGCACGGTCCGCTCTCGCGTGCAAGGACCGCCCGCGGACCCTAGACGAGCGAGCGATGCGTCCTTTCCTCGCGCTCGCCGCCCTTCACGGGTTTCTCGCCGTCGCTCTCGGCGCCTTCGGTGCGCATGGCCTCGAGAGCCACCTCGCGGAACTCGAGGACGGCGCGAAGCGGCTCGGCTGGTGGACGACGGCGGCCCACTACCAGCTCACCCACGCGATCGCCCTCGCGGTGGTCGTCGCGCTGCGCGATCGCACCCCGCATCCCCTGCTCCGGGCGAGCGCCATCTGCTTCGCGGCGGGCCCCGTGATCTTCAGCGGGACGCTCTACGCCATGACCCTGAGCGGCGTTCGTTGGCTCGGGGCCATCACCCCTCTCGGTGGGCTGCTCCTGATCGCAGGCTGGGCGCTCCTCGCCCTCGCCGCGCTCCGGGCGGACACCCGGCGCTGAGCGGTTGGTCCCCCCGCATTCGGGTACTACGCTCGCCGCGACAAGGATCGGGTACGCATGTCGCACGATTTCGGAGTCAACCAGGGCCTCGTCGAGGAGATGTTTCTCCGCTGGGCCTCGAACGCGGCCTCCGTGCCGGAGCCGTGGCAGCGCTACTTCGACGGTCTGCCGCAGGCCGAGTGGCCGCAGCTGACGAGCGCCGGTGGGGTCCCGGCCCCCTTCCCGACCGCGAACGGCGGCCTCAGCGCGCCTTCGAACGGCCACGGGATGCCGGCCCAGGGGTCGCAGGGGGAGCCCTCGATCTCGGTCTACATGCCGCCGGATACGGAGCAGCTCCCCTTCGTGGAGCGTCGGAGCACGCCGCCGTCGGCGGAGGTGCTCGCGGCGAACGAGCTCCAGGGCCGCCTCACGGCGCTCATCAACGCCTACCGCGTCCGCGGCCACCTCTACGCGGACCTCGACCCCCTCGGCCTCCGGAGCGAGCCCGCCGACCACGAGCTCTTCCTCGAGCGCTTCGGTCTGGCCGACGTCGACCCGGAGACGGTCTTCAGCACCGGCGACATGGCGGGCCCCTCGACGGCGACGCTGAAGGAGATCGTCGACCGGCTCTCGCACACCTACACGCGGTCCATCGGCGCGGAGTTCACGTTCCTCGAGGACCGCGAAGCGCGGGGCTGGCTC
>JBCDGX010000615.1:0-4054 GCA_038750805.1 Myxococcota bacterium | reverse complement strand
GCAAGGGCAAGGGAGCAGGCTGCTTCTTCCGCAGCCTGCTAGACGGGCTTGGTCGCGATGGTGAAGGCGATGGTGTCCTTCGCCCCCACGTCGGGCGTCTCGACGTCCACGAAGCCCGCCGCGCGGATCTCCTCGACCAGCGCCTCGGGCGTCACCATCCACACCCGCGGCGCCTTGCCGAAGAAGCGCATGGTGCCGATGAGCGGGCGGAAGAACCACGCGCGCTTGCCGAGGCAGACCGTCGAGGCGACGAAGGTGCCGCCGGGCTCGAGCCGCTCGTAGAGCCAGCGGAGCGTCGCCGCCCGGTCCTCGACGAGGTGGAGCAGGCTGAAGGCGAGGGCCACGTCGACGCTCTCGGGCTCGAAGGCGTCCAGGCCCTCCTCGAGGGAGCCCACGTGGAAGCTCACGTTCGACGCGCCGGCGGCCTCGGCCTTGCCGCGGGCGATGCGGATCATCGCGTCCGAGATGTCCACGCCGTGGATCTGCGCGGCGTGCGCCTGGAGCCGGAGCGCGAGCGAGCCCGTCCCGCAGCCGAGCTCGAGGACGACGTCCTCGGGGCGCATGCGGGCCTTGATCGCGGCGATCTTCCGGTCGAAGGCGTCCGGATTCTCCACCGGTTGCGCGGCGTAGTTCTCGGCGATCCCGTTCCAGAACACGGCGTTGGCGGTCATCGGCCCGTCTCCTCTCGGCGGACGAGCTCCCGCGTCGCCCAGGACGCGCAGACCAGCACGTAGGTCGCCGCGACGAGCATCAGGAAGTGCCCCACGGGGCAGAGCGAGAGCGTGGTGTCCACGAAGACGGACGTAGCCCCTCTCCGGCCCCGGGGAACCGCGCGTTTCTCGCCACGGGGCGTGCACGGATGCACGCCCCCGGCTCAGTTCTGTCGGCTCAGCCCGAAAGCGGCGGGCCCTCCATGCGCTCCCGCTGCCCTTCGAAATAGGCGTAGGCGTGGTCCATGAAGGCGCGTACGCGGCTGTTGTGGCGGAGGTCTGCCAGCGTGAGCACGAAGAGGCCCCGGGCCTCGCCGACGAGCCGGTGGCCGAGGGAGACCAGCTCGGGATCGGGCTCGCCGAGGCAGCAAGGCAAGAAGTGGATTCCGAGACCCGCGCTCAGGGCCTTGCGGGTCACGCCGAAGTCGCCGGTGCGGAGCGCGAAGGCCGCGCCCGGGGCGTTCTCCGCGAGCCACCCGTCGAAGAAGCGCGTGTCCTCGCGGTCGTCCCAGCCGATCCACGGGAAGGCGCTCAGGGGGGCGTCCGCGCCGATGCGCGCGACGAGGCTGCGCGCGCCGTAGACCTCGAAGTTCAGCGTGCCCATGCGTCGCCCGACGAGATGCTCGGCCGGGGACCTCGCGAGGCGAAGCGCCACGTCCGCCTCCCGGCGGCGAAGCGAGACGTTCTCCGTCGTCACGCGGACGGTCACCTCGATGCCGGGGTAGCGCTCGCGAAAGGTGCCGAAGAGCTCGGGGAAGGCCTCGAAGACGAAATCGAGCGTGGACACGCGGAGCCGGCCGCGGAGCGCTTCGTCCCGGCCGAGGAGGCGGCCTTCGGTCGTCAGCACCTCCGCCTCGACGCGCTCGGCCGTCTCGGCGAGCTCCTCCCCGGCGGCGGTGGCCACGAGGCCGTCGGGCGTGCGGTCGAAGAGGAGCACGCCGAGGCGCTGTTCGGCGTCCCGAAGGCGACGCCCCACGGTCGTCCGCGCGACGCCGAGCTCCGCCGCCGCGCCGCTCAGGGAGCCCGCCCGCCGGGCCGCGAGCACGTAGCGCAGGTCATCCCACTCCACGGGCCCATCATGCCCGCTCCCCGCGGGCACCACACGAGGTGGGCGAACATCCCAGCGCGACTGCTAGCTCGAGCCGAGCTTCGAGTTCCCAGCACGCCTTGCCGCCGACTACGGCGAGGCAGAGCGCACGAGCTCGTCGCTCGCCGGGTCGAGGTGCTCGAGCAGCGCGCGCTCGAAGCGCCCCGCCGGACGGGTATCGCCTTTCCTCGGCGCTGGTCGGGTCCTCCCACGCTCCTTCCGGACGCGAGCGAAGAGCTACGAGGCCTTCGGCACGCAGAACCCAGGCTTCACTGCCGCCGGCGATGAGGATGCGGCCTAAGCGTCTGTCGCGATGATGCGAGCCCACGACGCGGCCTATGACCGCGCGCTCGCGCTGTGGAAGGCCGGCAGAATGGCGAGCGCGCTCTTCCCGCCGGAACCTGGTGGACTTGCCAACCTCGGTCAGCGCCTCTCCAAGGTACCAACCCGGTCAGGCCTTCGACCTTCAATCCCAGATTCTGAACCCATTCTACGGTTCGTCGTTAGCGGAACTACCGGAAGATCGTTTCCTCGCCCTGCCACAACCGCAGCTTTGGCCACACTCCACCGAAGAACGACGCCAGGTCTGGAGCGATGCGTTCCAGATCCTCGAAGTCCTCCGTCACTTCCGCATCCCAGAGCCACACTGTTCCGTCGGACAGTCTCACGTAGTAGTCGTCCCCACTGCCGGTATCTGCGATTGCAAGGAGTCCTTCGCGAAAGCCGTCGACAACCATGGGCATGTCAAGCGAGTAGAAGATGGTACACGCGCGCTGGACCCCATCGTAAGAACTAATCAATGGTCGTGAAAGCACCCCTCCGTTGGCTACGTGGGTGTACATGTATGCCAACGATTTCGGCATTTTATACCCCATGGCGCGCTGCCATCCGGCGAACACGGCGCTCGTCAGAGGGGGGTTGCCATGTATGATCAGTTCCGTTTTCCGCGCGTTCCAACGTGGTCCGAGTCGTCGGTGTGCTCCTGCTGTTTTGCCGGCGTACGGGTGTCTGGTGGGGAGAGCTACAGGCGGAAGAAGGGATCTCGCCCGCCCGTCAGCTCGCCGAGCGTTTCGGCCCCTTCGAGGTCCGTGATCTCCAGCGTGACGGGCCCGAGCGCATGACGCGTGGCGATCACCGCCCCCGTGGGCAGCGCTTCCCAGCCGTCCCAGCTCGCGGGGACGCCGCCGACGGGCAGGATCTGCACCCACATGCGCCAGCGCGTCGGCTTCCCGTCGGTGCCGAGCTCCCAGAGGTAGGCGTCGCCGGGGGTCACGCCGCCGGAGGCGTAGGAGACGAGCAGCCCCTCGCCGCCCTCCTCGAGCGCGGCGACGCCGAGCGTCACGCCCTCGTCCCGAAGCTTTGCGAGCGGGTTCAGCCAAAAGGAGTCGTTGGCCCAGAAGCCGTACGCCTTCTCGCAGGCGGCCCGGGCCGCCGCCCCCTCGAGGCGCTCACCGGCCTCGTAGGCCTCGCCGCTCCGGTCGGCGAGCCGGATCCGCGCGACGGTATCGCCCCAGCGCACCTCCGCGAGGCTCCGCCGCCGGTCCCAGAGGTGCTGGTGCCGGCCGCCGAAATCCCAGCGGACGGCGCCGGTCCGCTCCCAGGCCGCGAGGTCGACGGCGGCCTCGACGCGCGCCGCGAGGGGCTCGGGGTCGCGGCCCTCGATCGCCACGGGGCGCGGCGCGTCCGCGATGGCCCCGGCGATCACGGCCGTCAGCAAGCAGCCGCCGACGAGGAGGCCGAGGACCGCCAGGGCGCGGCGAAGGCGCCTCGGGCGCGGGGAACCTTCCGTCGGGTCGTCGGCCATGCCGCCGTAGTAGGGCTCGGCTCCGCCCTTGGCGACCCGTTGACGTCCGGGCGCTGGACTGGATGATCGAGCCCATGGTCCGCCTCGCCGTGCTGCTGGTGCTCGCCGCCGCGTCCCCCCTCGGGGCGCAGCCGCCGGCCCCTGCGCCCGAGCCGGACCCGCCGGAGGAGACATCCGAGACGGCGGAGGAGCCCGAAGAGGCCCCGGCCCTCGAGGTGCTCGTCATCGTGGAGAGCGCGGACGCGCGGGTGCGGGCCGAAGCGATCCGCGAGGCCCTCGGCGAGCGGCACGTGGAGGTCTTCGGTCTCGACGACCCCCGCGCGCGGAACCCGGCGGCGACCGTGACCCTCGCGGTGGCGGAGGACGGCCGCTCGGCGCGGGTGATCTTCGTGCCGCGGCGCGGCGCGAGCGAGATCCGCGTGCTCCGCGCCGGCCCGCGCGCCGACGTGCGTG
>JBCDGX010000614.1:0-4067 GCA_038750805.1 Myxococcota bacterium | reverse complement strand
GTCGACGGATCCGGCCAGGACACGAAGGCCGCGGACGCCGTCGTCGAGGAGATCCGCGCGGCCGGCGGCGAGGCCGTCGCCAATTACGATTCGGTGGCCGAGGCCTCGTCCGCGTGCCGCGTCGTGGAGGCGGCGCTCGCGGCCTTTGGTCGCGTCGACGTGCTCATCAACAACGCCGGCATCCTGCGGGACGTCAGCTACCACAAGATGAGCGACGCGCAGTGGGACATCGTCGTGGCCGTGCACCTCGCCGGGACGCATCACGTCTCGCGCGCCGTCTGGCCGACCATGCGCGCCCAGGGCTACGGCCGCATCGTGAACACGACCAGCGCCGCGGGGCTCTACGGCAACTTCGGGCAGGCGAACTACGGCGCCGCGAAGCTCGGCATCGTCGGGCTGACGAAGACCCTGGCCATCGAGGGCCAGAAGAAGGGCATCCACGCGAACGTGATCGCGCCCATCGCCCGGAGCCGCATGACCGAGACCATCGGCCTCCCGGAGGCCGTGCTCGAACAGATCCGCCCCGAGCTCGTCTCGCCCCTCGTCGCCTACCTCGCCTCGGAGGGCTGCAGCGCGACGGGTCAGACCTACGCCGTCGGCGGCGGGTACGTGAGCCGCGTCGCCATCGTCGAGGGCAGCGGCGTCGTGCTCGACCCCGAGGCCATGACGCCGGAGAGCGTCGCGGCGGCCTGGGAGGGCATCGAGGATCTCTCCGCGGCCGCGCCGCCCCCCAACGCCATGGGCGCCGTGCAGAAGGCCCTCGGCGCCGTCGCCGCCGCGAAGAAGGGCTGAGCACGTGGCCGGCGCCCGCCTCGATGGCGCGACGCTGCGCGTCGGCTCGGGCTCGCTCCCCTTGAGGAGCGGCGCCGTGCACTACTGGCGCCAGCCCCCGGAGCTCTGGGAGGGCACGCTCGACGAGGTCGTGGACCTCGGGCTCCCCATGGTCGAGACCTACGCGCCCTGGGACGTGCACGAGGTGGAGGCGGGGCGCTTCGATTTCGGCGAGCGGGACCCGCGGAAGGACCTCGGTCGCTTCCTCGACCTCGCCCACGCGCGGGGTCTGAAGGTCTTCCTCCGGCCGGGGCCGCACGTGAACGCCGAGCTGACGGGCTTCGGCATCCCGGACCGAGTGCTCTGGGACGAGGCCTGCCAGGCGCGGAGCGCCCGGGGCAACCCGGTAGTGCTCTTCTTCCCGCCGCGCATGTTCCCCGTGCCGAGCTACGCGAGCTCCGCCTTCCTGGCCGAGGTGGGGACCTGGTACGACGCGCTCGGCGAGGTGGTCGCGCCCCGCATGGCCACGCGCGGAGGCCCCGTCGCGCTGATGCAGGTGGACAACGAGGCCGCGTTCTTCTTCCGCGACGGCCCCTTCGACCAGGACTACGCGCCGGAGGCCCTCGCCGGCTGGGAGGCCTTCGCCCTCGCCCGCCACGGCGACCTCCCGGGCGCGGCGGAAGCGCACGGCAAGCCCTACGCGAGCGCGTCGGACATCGAGCCCCCGCGGCGCTACGAGGCCGACACGCCCGGCGCCCGCTGCCTCCTCGTGGACTGGATGGCGTACCACGAGACGCTGCTTCGGGACGCGCTTCGGCGCTTCCGCGGGCGCCTCGACGACGCGGGCATGGGCGGCGTGCCCATGGTCCACAACCTCGCCCTCGGCGAAGGGGGCTCGCCGGCGAGCCTGCCGGCCCTGGCGGAGGCGGTCGATCTCGTCGGCTTCGACTACTACCACCCGGCGCACGAGCAGGCGGCGGTGAAGCGGCGCACGCTGACGCTCGTGGGCACGTCGCGCACGGCCTTCGCGCCGGAGCTCGGCGTCGGGGCGCCGCCCTGGTTCACGCCGCTCGCGCACGAGGACTCGCTGACGACGGCCATCGTCGCCAGCGCCTACGGGCTCCGCGGCTTCAACCTCTATATGCTCGTCGACCGCGACCGCTGGGTCGGCGGCGCCTACGACGCGCGGGGCCGCCCGCGCGCGGAGGCGGCCGATTGGCGGCGCTTCCTCGCGGCGCTCGAGCGCACGCGCTTCCACGCGCTCCGGCGGGAGGCGCAGGTGGCGCTCGTGATGCCCCGCGAGTACCGCTGGCTCACCCGGGCGACGCACGCGCTCGGGGGCCTCAGCCCGACCATCCTCGAGGCCCTCGGCGGGGGTGCGGCGGACGCCTGCCGCGGCGACACGCTAGGCTTCGCGCGCCCCATCCAGCACGCCTGGGGCGAGTGCCTCTCGCGGGTGGCCGACGCCCTCGACGCCGCGGCCCTCCCCTACGTGTACGTCGACTCCGGCGCGCCGGCGGAGCGCCTCGCCGCGTACCGCGTCGTCGTCACGCCGAGCTTCGAGCTCGCCGAGCCCGCGCGCTGGGAGGCCCTCGCCGCCGCGGAGGCCGCGGGCGCGCACGTCGTCTACGGCCCGGAGCTGCCGACGACCGACGCGCGCTTTCGTCCGCACGCCTTCGCGCGCATCGGCGAGCGCGACCCGGCGGCCCTCGACGACGCGAGCTCCGTGCATGCGCTGGTGCACGAGTGGATCGCCCGCTTCGGGCTCGCGCGCCCCTATGCGTCCTTGCCGCCCGTGGAGACCACGGTGCACGGCGACGGGGAGCGCGACGTCGTCCTCTTCGCGATGAACCCCAGCGGGGAGGCCCTCGAGGCGGAGGTGCGCCTGCCGGGGCCACGCACGGTCGTCGACGCGCTCCGCGGCGAACGCTTCACGGGCACGGACGCGCTCCGGATCCCCCTCGAGCCGCGCAGCGCGCGCATGCTCATCGTCGACGAGGGGGACACGTGATCAGCCCCGAGCTCCGCATCGAGGGCTTCGACGCCGAGTCCTGGACGCATCTGCTGAAGCTCTTCTTGCCCGATGCGGAGGCGCGCGTGCGCCATCGTCGCGGGGGCACGAAGCGCACGCTCGCCGGCATGGACCCGGCGGGCACGCTCGTCGTCGTCGACGACGCGCGGGGCCAGGTGCTCAGCGCCTTCCATTCGCTCCGAGGCCCCGTGCCCGAGCTCTTCGGGACGCCCCTCGAGCTCGACGCCACCGGCGACGAGGGGCTGCGTCGGCTGGCCGAACGCTGGTCGGCGCGCCGGGCCCTCGTGCTCCGCGAAGGCGCCCTCGAGGAGCTCGCCGAGCGTCTGGCGCTGCGAGTCCGCCGGGGCGAGGGGTACCTGAGCCAGATCCTCCAGGCGCTCCGCGTCGTGCGCGAGCTCGAGCAGGCGGGCCTCCTCCGCCTCTGGCCCAACCCCGCGGCCAACGTCCCCGTGCCCTCGCCGGGCACGGTCCGGCGCGCCCTCGACCTCGTCCTACCGGACGAGCACGCCGCGGTGCTCGTGCTCTGGGAGGACGCGAAGGTCTGGACCGCGTGCGCCATCCGTCGCCGCGGCGGCGACGTCGACCTCGTGGCGGGGCCGGACCTGATCCTTCGCTGGGCCGGCCCCCTCGGCGGCGACTGGCGCCGGGACTACCGGGTGATCGTGGACTCGGTCGCCCGCTCGGTGGCGCCGGTGCACTTCGGGCTCTTCGCGGACGCGGACGTGCTGGCGACGCTGCTTCGGGAGGCGCAGGCCGGGGACTGGTCGTACCGCGTCGGGCTGCGCGACGTGATCCTCCATCCGCTGCCGCGCGCGGCGGGCGTGGCCCTCGGGGCCGACGCGCTCCGGGCGGCGGGGCGCTGGGGCGCGGCGCAGCTCGGGGGCCTCGACGTGGTCGAGACGCTCACGCCCATGGCGCAGCGGCTCCGCGCCCGGCTGAGCACGGTGCGGACCGTGAGTGAGACCCTCGGCTTCGACCCGATGGCCGTGCTGGCGGACCTCCTCCAGCGCGCCGAGGAGCCCGGCGAGCCCCCGCGCGAGGGCTGAGCGGGCTCACACGCCCAGCGCCCTGGGGAAAACCCACGGGATCTGGGGAAAACCTGGGGTCGCCGTTTCGCCAGCGATTTCAGTTGCGATCGCGCGTTCGTCCCCCCGATTCCCCGTTCCTTCCACAGGCCTATCCACATCTGCTAATTTCGACAGTGATTTTTTGACAGGTGCACGTTCGTTCCGTAGGTTACACACGCACCTGATCAAGGAATCAG
>JBCDGX010000613.1:0-4075 GCA_038750805.1 Myxococcota bacterium | reverse complement strand
GCGCGCTCTGGGCGGAGCGGCGCGACGCGGTGCTGGCGGTCGCCCGGGACGTGCTCGCGCTCCAGCGCGCCCGCCTCGCGGCCGGCCCGGGCACGGGCCCCGCGGACGCCGAGGCCCTGGACGAGGCGGCGCTCCTCGGCGCCCTCGAGAAGGCCTTCGCGGCGGACCCAGCGCACGGCGCCATGGGCCGAAGCGCGCCGGCGCGGCTGGCTCGGGCGCGTGCCCAGGCGGCCGAGCTGGGCGTCTCGGTGCCAGCCCTCGACGCCATCGCGGCACGTCGGGGACCGTGAGCTCATGCGCTCTGGTTCGCCGCCCGCGCGTCGCCTGAGTGCAACGCTCCTCGTCACCGCGGCGATGGTCGCGTGCCCGGCGAGCTCGTTCGCCGTGCCGGGGACCTCGTGCGCCGGCCCCACGCTGAGCGCGGGTGACGAGTACCTGATCGCCGCCATCAAGGTCCCGGACGGCGAGGACTCGGTCATCGTGAGCATGGCCAACTACGTTCGCCGCCTCGAGCAAGCGGGCGAGGACCTGCGCCGCCTCCGCGAGGGTCTTCGGGCTACGGAGCCAGCGCCCCCCAGCGGCCCCTCGGAGTAGAACCAGAGCCTTCATTGCACTGGGAGGCGTGGGGGATCGCCGATAGGCTCCCGCATGGAGCCACCCCCGACGGACCAGCGGGCCTACTGGAACCGCGTCGCCGACGCGAAGACCTTCCACCATCCGCTCGACGCGCGTTGGCTGCCCGCAGACCTCGGGAGGAACTCGCCGATTCTCGACGTGGGATGTGGCTACGGCCGGCTCGTGAGCGCGCTCCGGACGGAGGGCTTCGGGAACGTCGTCGGCGTCGACACGTCCGCCGCGATGGTCGCGCGGGGGCTCGCCCGGGACCCGGCGCTCGATCTGCGGGTCGTGGCGCCGGGGCCGCTGCCCTTCGCGGACGGGGGCTTCGCGGCGGCGATCCTCTTCAGCGTCCTGACGTGCATCCCGAACGACGCGGCAGCGGAGGCGCTGGTCGGCGAGCTTCGCCGGGTGCTTCGGCCAGGCGGACACGTCCTGGTCAGCGACCTCTCGCTCCAATCGGACGAACGGAACCGGACCCGCTACGCGGCCGCAGATGGCCTCGGGGGCTCCGGCGTGTTCACGCTCCCCGAAGGCGTCGTGCTCCGGCACTTCGAGCGCTCGGCCGCCCTGCGCCTCTTCGCGGACTTCCAGGTCGTGCGGTGGGTCGACTTCGACGTGGTGACGATGAACGGGAACGCGGCGAAGGCCTTCCGCTTCCTCGCCCGGGCGACCTGAGCTCGCCTCGAGGGTCGACGCCCGGCACGGCGGACCCGCGCCACGGCACGGTGGACCCGGCCTGGGTGTGGCGCCGCGTCGGCTTGGCGGGCCCCCGCCTCCGCGGGAACTTCTCCACCTACCCGGCGTCCTACCCGCGTGGTCCGCTGGGTCGGCGCCAGCTTTCTCGCGTTCGCGCTCCTCGGCGCGTGGCTCTCCGGGGCCGCGGAGCGGGCGCTCGCGCGGCGCGAGGCGACGTGGGGCGTCACGCTCCGCCACGGCGACCTCGTCTTCCAGGACCTCGACTGCGGGCTCCGCTGCGCGCTCATCCGGCGCGTGACCCGCTCGCGCTACAGTCACGTCGGTGTGGTCGTGGACGCCGCGGGCGAGCGCGTGGTCTGGGAGGCCCTCCACGACGTGGCGCCGGTCCCCCTGAGCGAGTGGGTGGGGCGGGGGCGCGGGCGGCGCGTGGCCGCCTACCGGCCCGATCACGTGCCGCCGGACCTCCGCGCCCGCCTCGCGGCCATGGCCGGCCGCCCCTACGACGGCGACTACCAGTGGGACGACGCGCGCATCTACTGCAGCGAGCTCGTCGCCAAGGCCTGGGACGTCGTGCTGGCCGAGCCGCACGCCGTCGACCTCGGCTCCGACGCGGCGCGAATCGCCGCGATGACCGGCGGACGCCTCACCTCGCGGACTCTCCTCGTGTCCCCCGCGGACCTCGTGCGCTCGGGCCGCACCACGCGCCTCGTGGACGAGCTGAGCGCGCCCTGAAGGCCGCCGCGGAGATTTGCCCCGGGGCCTTTCGGGCCCCACGTTAGGCGCCTTCGAGGCGACGCCGTGCAGGACGAGTACAAAGGCGAGATGAACCGGGACGTGCCGCCGGCGCGGCCGGGGGAGTTCGCGCCGCTGGCGATCGGGCCACTCCAGGTGTGGCCGCCGGTCGTGCTCGCGCCCATGGCCGGCGTCACCAACTGGCCCTTCCGGACGCTCTGCGCGCGCTTCGGGGCCGGCCTCTACGTGAGCGAGATGATCACCGCGCGGCCGCTCGTCGAGGGCCGCGAGAAGGCGCTCAAGCTCGCGGACTTCGGTCCCGAGGAGTCGCCGCGCTCGCTCCAGATCTACGGCGTCGACCCGCACTTCGTGGGCGAGGCCGTGAAGCGCCTCGTGGGCGAGGGGCGCGTCGATCACATCGACATGAACTTCGGCTGCCCGGTGCGGAAGGTGACCCGGAAGGGCGGCGGCGCGGCGATCCCCGTCCGCCCGCTGCTCCTCCGCGACATCGTGCGCGCGGCGGTGCGCAACGCCGGCGACGTGCCCGTCACCATCAAGTTCCGCATGGGCATCGACGAGGGGCTCCTCACCTACGAGGACGCCGGGCGCATCGGCGAAGAGGAGGGCTGCGCGGCGGTCGCGCTCCACGCGCGCACGGCGGCGCAGCTCTACGACGGCGAGGCCCGCTGGGAGCACATCGCCCGGCTGAAGCAGGCGGTCACGCGCATCGCCGTGCTCGGCAACGGCGACGTCTGGGAGGCCTGGGACGCCCTCCGCATGATGCGCGCGACCGGCTGCGATGGCGTCGTCGTGGGCCGCGGCTGCCTCGGCCGGCCCTGGCTCTTCCGCGATCTCGCGGCGGTCTTCGAGGGGCAGGAGCCGCCGGACCCGCCGCGCTTCGGCGCCATCGTCGACACGATGCTCGTGCACGCGCGCATGCTCAGCGACTGGATGGGCGAGGCCCGCGCCATGCGCGACTTCCGCCGCCACAGCACCTGGTACACGAAGGGCTTCCGGGGGAGCGCGCAGCTTCGCCAGGACCTCATGCGCGTCACGACCTTCGCCGAGCTCGAGCGCATCCTCCGCGCCCACGATCCGGACGAGCCCTTCCCGCCGAGCGCCATGCGCGTGCAGCGGGGCAAGACCGCCGGCACGCAGAAGGTGACGCTCCCCGAGGGCTTCCTCGTGGACCGCTTCACCAACGCGGCGCCGCCCTCCGCGGGCGCCGCGGTCTGGACGAGCGGCGGCTGAGCCCTGTGATGAGGCTCTCGGTACCCGCGTAGCCCCGTGCGTGCGTGCCGTACCCCTACCGGGGCTCCAGCTCCAACGGGAACAGGACTCGATGCTCGTCAGCCGTCGCGTGGGAGATTGCGTCGCGCTCGTGCACGCGCGCGGCGTGCCCGACGACGAGGCGTTTGGCCGTGCGCTCGACGAGCTCGGGCGCGGCGCCGCCGTCTTCCTTCCCTTCACCTATGCGGATGCGACGCTCCGCCCGCAGCAGCGCCGCGAGCTGGCTTCCACGCTGGCGCGGCATCGGGTCCGCGTCGCGGCGATCGTCGAGAGCGATCTCCAGCGCCGCATGGCCGTCGCCGTGGGCTGGTTCGTGCCGGGCCTGCGCGTGTTCTCCACCGCGGCCGAGGAGCTCGAGGAGGCCTACGCCTTCGCGATCCCTGGCGGCGGGGGGCCGCTCCGCGAGGCCATCCTGGACCTCCATCGCGTCGCCGACGTCCGCGCACCGCTCCGCCTCCCGGTCTGAGCGCAGGCTCGCTCAGGGCATGCCCGGGAGCGCGACGTTCCCGGCGCGGCGCGCGAGGCGCGCTTCGAGGCGGGCGACGCGGTGGTCGCGCTCGGCCTCGGTCTCGAGGGGGCAGGTCCGCCGGGCATGCGCGAGCGCGCGGCCGAGGTCCTTGCTCCGATGCTCGTGATGCTTCGCGAGCTCCAGGTGCACGCGGGCGTCCTCGGGCCCGCGCCCGAGGGCGCGATGGAGCGCCTCGCCCTCGTCGCCGCCGCGGCCTTCGCGGCGCGCCAG
>JBCDGX010000612.1:0-4088 GCA_038750805.1 Myxococcota bacterium | reverse complement strand
GTTCGGCCGCTGCCCCCCCTTCACGCTCGTCTGCGGCCCCACCACGCCGGCGGGTGCTTTCGACTACGACTGCGACGGCCTCGACGAGCCCGAGCCCGTGCCGCGGTGCAGCGCCACCTTCTGCGGCACCACCGGCCCGCGCACGGACCCGACCGGGCTCTGCGGCCAGTCCGTGCCCGCCAGGACCTGCCTCCCCTCGGGCGCCTCCGGCTGCCTCACGCTGAACAGCGGCACGACGACCGTCGAGTGCAACTGAGCTACTCGCCGGCCTCCGCCTGCGCGGGCGGGGGCCGGGAGGTGCCCCGGGCCCGGCGGTAGGCCCGCACGCCCCAGCGCGTCAGGACGTACATGGGCACGCTCATCACGAGGCCCACGACGAGGCCTCCGACCCAGAGCTCGAGGCCGATGTCCACGAGGATGCGGGCGAGGTTCCGCCAGAACTCGTAGGTGAGGACCCCGGACTCGCCGGCGCTGCTCTCCGCGCTCGTCAGTGCGTCGCGGAAGCGTGCGAACTGACCCCCGCGCTCCTCGACGCCGAGCACCGCCGCGCCGACGCGCCACGCGAACCAGTAGACGGGCACGGCGCTGAAGGGGTTGCTGATGAAGAGGATGGGGATCCCGCTCACCTTGTTCGCCCGGAGCAGCGTGGCCACCGCCACGTAGAGCATGATCTGGAAGCCGAGCGTCGGCGTCCACGCGACCACCGAGCCGAGCGCGACGCCCCACGCGATGCGATGGGGCGTGTCGTCGACGCCGAGGACGTGATGCACGACGAGGTGCCGGGCCCGGCGCACGATCAGCATGCGCCCTCCCCCTCGGCGCGGAGCGGGCCGTAGCCCCCGCCGCCGGGCGTCTCGACGCGAAGCACGTCGCCGACGCCGAGCTCGATGCGGGCCTTGCCCGGGAGCTCCTCCACCCGGCCATCGGCCCGCAGTACGGCGTTGCGTCCCGGCGTGCCCGGCTCGCCCCCGGCGAGGCCGAAGGGCGCGCGCTCCCGGCGCTCGCTCAAGAGGCTCACGGTGAGCGGGACCCGCGCCTCGAGCTCACGCACGAGCCCGTCCCCGCCCGGGTGTGCGCCGGCGCCGCCGCTCCGGCGACGGACCGCGAAACGCCGGAGGCGGAGCGGATGCCGCGCCTCGAGCACCTCCGGGTCCGTGATGCGGGAGTTCGTCATGTGCGTGTGCACCGCATGCGCGCCGGCGAAGCCGGGCCCCGCGCCGGCGCCGCCGCCGAGCGTCTCGTAGTAGCCGAAGCTCGCATCGCCGAGGCTCACGTTGTTCATCGTCCCCTGGCTCGCCGCCGCCACTCCGAAGGCGGCGAGGAGCACGTCGACGACGCGCTGGCTGGTCTCGACGTTCCCACCTGCCACCGCGGCGCCCGCCGGCGGCGCCAGCACCGAACCCTCGGGGACGATGAGATCCACGGCGCGCAGGCAGCCTTCGTTGAGGGGAATGGGCCGGTTCACGAGCGTGCGGAGGGCATAGAGGACGCAAGCCGTGGTCACGGCGCGGGGCGCGTTGAGGTTCCCGGCGACGGCGGCACCGGTGCCCGTGAAGTCGACCCGCAGCCGGTCCCGCGACGCTCCCCGCGAAGGAGCGCGCTCCACCGTGACCACCACGGGCGTCCCGTCGTCGAGCGCGTCCGCGAAGCGGCGCGGGCCGAGGGGGAGCCCGGCGATGGCACCGGCGACGGCTTCGGCCGCGGCGTCCTGGACGTGCGCGAGGTAGGCCGGGAGGTCGTGGCCCTCGGGGCTCTCGAGCGCTTCGCGGAGAAGGCGCGCGCCGAGGCGACACGCCGCGAGCTTCGCCTCGAGGTCCGCGAGGTTCTCGTCCGGGCGCCGCGCCGGGTGGGCGCCGCCCTCGAGCACGGCCCGGAGCGCGGCCTCGTCGAGGACCCCGTCGCGCACCGCGAGGAGGCTTCGGAACACCACCCCCTCCTCCTCGAGGTGACGGCTGAAGGCCGGCATGGAGCCCGGCGTGATGCCGCCGACGTCCGCGTGATGGCCCCGCGCGGCGACGACGAAGCGGCGCCGACCGGCCGCGTCGTGCACGGGCACGACCACGGTCACGTCCGGGAGGTGGGAGCCCCCGGCCCCAGGATCGTTCGCCACGACGGCCTCACCCGGTCCGAGCGCCGGATGGTCGGTGAGCACCGCCCGCACGGTGGCCCCCATGGCGCCGAGGTGGACCGGGATGTGGGGCGCGTTGGCGACCAGGCCGCCCTCCGCGTCGAAGACGGCGCAGCTGAAGTCGAGGCGGTCCCGGATGTTGGTCGACGCCGCCGTGCGCCGGAGCGCAGCGCCCATGCGCTCGGCGATCGAGGTGACCTGGTTCACGACGAGCGTGAGCCGCACGGGGTCCGGGCCCCGGGCCTCCGTTGCGCGCTCCGGGATGGACGCCTCCGCCCCCGCGTCGCGGGCGAGCTCGAGCGTGCCGCCCGGCAGCACCGTGAGGTGCCAGCCCGGATCGACGACGAGGGTGCTCGTCGCCTCGAGCACCAGGAGCGGGCCCTCCCGCCGCGCGCCGGGCGCCAGGTCCTCGCGCCACACGACGGGCACGTCCCGCCACGCGCCCTCGAGAAAGACCGGTGCCGCGTCCCGGGTGACGGGAGGCGGGTCCTCGGGCCTCGGGCGCACGTCCCCCTGCGGCTGCGCCGGGACGCCGGCCTCCAGGGTCAGCTCGACCGCCACCACGTCGAGCTCGGCCCCCGGCCGCGCGTAGCCGAAGCGGGCGCGATGGCGCGCGTCGAAGGCGTCCCGGAGCCGCGCGTCGAGCCCGGCCCCGAGCCTCGCGGGGTCCGTGGGCAGGGCGAAGCGCGTCTCCGTCCCGCGGCGCACGACCACGAGGGCCAGCCGGGGCGTGGGCGAGGCGTCGGCGCTCTCGAGCTCGCCGGCGAGCGCCTCGCTCCCCTCCTCGCGGAGCGCGCGGAAGGCCCCCGCGACCGCGGCGGCGAGGCCGGGCGCGTGCAGGGGGAGGTCCACCGGCCGCTCGCCGCGCCAGCCGATCGACGCGAGGCCCATGCCCCAGGCGCTCAAGACGCCGGCCTGAGGATGCGCCAGCACGCGACGCATGCCGAGGCGCTCGGCCACCGCGCAGCCGTATTGCCCCGCCGCTCCGCCGAAGAGCACCAGCGCGTGCGCGCGGGCGTCGTGGCCCTTCGCGACGCTGACTTCCTCGATGGCCTGGGCCATCGCCGCCGTCGCGATCCTCAGGCAGCCCGCCGCCGCCCGCTCCGCCGCGTCGGGTCCGCCGATGCCGGCGGCCGCGGCGAGCGTCCGGAGCCCCCCCCGGGCGCGCTCCCGGTCCAAGGGGAAGGGGAAGCGCGCGGGGTGCACGCGCCCGAGCACCAGGGCCGCGTCCGTCAGCGCGGGCTCCCGGGCCTCGGCGTGCCCGTAGCAGAGCGGTCCCGGCGCCGCCCCGGCGCTCTCCGGGCCCACCTGGAGGCGCCCCTGGGCGAAGCGAAGCAACGAGCCGCCCCCGGCGGCGATGGTGTGCACGGCGACGGCCGGGGCGCGAAGGCGCACCCCCGCGACCACGCTCTCGTGGCGTCGCTCCGGGGTGCCCGCCGCCCGCGAGACGTCCGTGCTCGT
The DNA here is from genome assembly GCA_038750805.1 of Myxococcota bacterium. GTDB lineage: Bacteria > Myxococcota_A > Polyangia > Polyangiales > Houyiibacteriaceae > CALCTH01. The sequence continues at coordinate 499 of JBCDGX010000612.1, read as the reverse complement.
GCCGCCCATGTCGAGGCCCAGGGCCTGGTCCGCGCCGGCCTCGCGGGCCACCGCCGCCAGCGCGACCACGCCGCCCGCGGGACCACTCAGGACGGCGTCCCGCCCCCGGAAGCGCCGTCCCTCGACCAGCTCCCCCGCACTCGTCATAAGGCGGAGCCGGCTGCCGACGAGGCGCGCCTCGAGCCGCGCGACGTAGCGCCGCACCACCGGCGTCAGGTAGGCGTCGACGACGGCGGTCTGCGCCCGGGCGAGCAGGCCCGGCTCGGCGCTCACCTCATGGCTCGCCGTGACCTGCGCGAAGCCGGCGGCCCGCGCGCGCTCGGCGAGCTCGGCCTCGAGGTCCGGGTAGCGGTCCGCGTGAAGCAGCGCGATGGCGAGGGCCTCGATGCCGGCGCCGCGCAGCGCGTCGAGGCGCCGGGCGAGTGCGTCGCTGTCGAGGGGGGCGAGGAGCGCGCCGCCGGCGTCGCGGCGGGCGCGCACGCCGACGACCTCCTCGGCG
>JBCDGX010000611.1:0-4090 GCA_038750805.1 Myxococcota bacterium | reverse complement strand
GGTGCGTGGGAGAATACTTGCGGCCGAGGAGTTCAGTACACAGCCGCGTGGCACGGATGGTCTCAAAGCACTATGTGAAGCAGACCAGATGCTCCAGCGGGCCACCTCGTAGAGCGTCTCGGCGGCCCGGTCCTCCCCGCGGAGCCGGTGCTGCTCGAGCTGCCGCAGCGTGCCGTCCAGGGTGGCGTAGCCGTCCCGCTCGAGGCGCTGGAGCAGGGGGCGGGCCGGCGCGACCTCGAGGTGCGTGATGGGCACGCCGCCGATGGCGCTCGCGAGGTCGAAGGCCTTCCGGTCCTCGGCGGCGAGGTAGAGCGCCGCGGTGGCGAAGCGGCGGCTTTGCGCGAAGCCCTCCATCAGCACGACGACCAGATCGTCGGCTTCGAGCACGTGCGCGACGCGCCGGCGCAGCTCGGCGACCGTACGTTCGAACTGGACGCGCTCGCGGAAGAGGAGGCGCTGGATCTGCGCGCTCACGCGGGAACGGAGCGGGTCGAAGAGGAGCAGGACGACGAGGCTCGCGACCACGGGCTGGAGGAAGGAGGTCTCGCCGGCGAAGCGGACGAGGAGCCAGAGGAGCCCCGCGAGGGTGAAGCTCAGGGCCGTGAGCACGGCGAGGCGACCCGCCAGCTCGTAGAGGTCGATGAGCCTGCTGCCGAGCACGGACTGGTGGAGGAGATAGAGGAAGAGGAGCACCAGCACCGTGCCGATGGGCGGGATGTCGAGGCCCACGGTCGGCAGGTACTCGGGCACGGCGAAGATGCCCGCGAGGCCACCGATGGCGGCCAGGAAGAGGAGGCGCCGGCTCTCCTGGGAGCTCTCCACCTGCCGCGCCCAGACGTAGACCGAGACCAGCGCGCCGCCGATGGCCACGACGACGTAGGCGAGGAGCGTGGCGCGGTAGGCCAGGTGCTCGTGCGCGGGCGTCGCGGCGGCGATGAGGAGCACGACGGCGAGGGTGAGGACGGCGCGATGGAGCCGCTGCATGCGCTGCTTCTCCTCGGCCACGAAGGCCCGGAAGAAGCGGACGATGCCGAGCGGGAGGAGCACGCCCATCGCGAGGTGCAGGCGCCCAAAGAAGCCGCGCCCGTTCCCATCGCCCACGAGCAAGTCGAGGAAGAGCGTCAGGTACCAGGCGCCGAGGTTCAGGCCGAGGAGCCCGAAGAGCCGCTGCTCCGGTCCGCGGCGCGTCCGCAGGAAGACGCTGACGGCGAGGGCGACGCTGACGAGAGCCGCGATGAGCGAGGTTTGGAGGCGAATCTCCATGGGCGGGGACGCGTCAGCTTAGACGACGGGCCCGCGCGCCGGCACGCGAGGTATCGTGCAGGCGTGCTGACCGTGCTCGACGGGCCCCTCGGGACCGAGCTCTCGCTCCGCGGGGTCGACACCCGGCTGCCGCTCTGGAGCGCGCGGGCGCTGCTCGAGGCGCCCGAGCGGGTGGCCGAGGTGCACCGGGCCTACGCCGAGGCCGGGGCCACCGTCCACACCACGAACACCTTCCGGACCCGGCGCGAGACGCTCGGCGACGCCTGGGCCGCGGAGGCGCGCCACGCGGTGCGCCTTTGCCGGGAGGCGATCGCGCCGGGTCATCGCGTGGCCGGTGGCCTGGCGCCCCTCGCCGATTGCTACCGGCCGGATCTCTCGCCGGCGACGGAAGACCCGAAGGGCACCCGGACGGCCCATCGGGCCCTCGCGGACGTCCTGGCCGAAGACTGCGACCTGCTCCTCTGCGAGACCTTCCCGCACGCGGACGAGGCACTCCTCGCGGTGGAGGCGGCCGTGGCCACGGGGCGCGAGACCTGGCTCGCGCTCACGGCGGGTCCGGACGCGGACCTGATGACGCCCGAGGGGATGGGCCGGGTCGCACGCCGGGCCGCGGACGCCGGGGCCGCGGCGGTCCTGGTGAACTGCATCTCCGTACCGGCGACGGCCGCGTTCGTGGCGGCGCTCGCGGCGGCGGCGCCGGACGTCCCGGTCGGGGCCTACGCCAACGCCGGCCGGCCGGACGAGGGCATCGGATGGGAGGGGGCCCCGGAGCCCGGCGCGCGCGCCTACGCCGGCGTCGCCGAGTCCTGGGTCGCGCAGGGCGCGTCGATCATCGGCGGCTGCTGCGGCACCGGTCCCGCGCACGTCGCCGCGCTCGCGATGACGCTCGGCGGCCCCGCGTGAGGGACGCGACGTTCAGACCACGTCCGTCGTGGTGACGGGCTTGTCACCGACGGGACGGCTGGGCTGCGGGTGCGGATCGCCGTCGCTCGCCTCGTCGCCCGGCTCGGGCATCTCGGCCGGGCGGCTGGGCTGCGGGTGCGGGTCGCCCTCGGCGGCCTCGCTGCCGGGATCCGTGTCGCCGTCGTCCGTGTCGGGAAGGCCGCTCGGTCGGCTGGGCTGAGGGTGGGGGTCGCCGTCGGACGCCTCGCCGCCGGACTCCGGGACCTCGCTCGGCCGACTGGGCTGCGGGTGGGGGTCGCCCATCACGGCCTCGACGGCCTCGCGGACCTCGTCCGCCGCGTCGGCGGTGGTGGTCTCCTCGTCCGAATCGTCGGCGGGCGCGGGATCGGTCTCCTGCAGCGCGGACACGTAGCCGAGCCAGAGGCCGTCCACGATCGGCGCGTCGAGCTCGATCAGCTCCTGCTCCACCGCGGCGAAGCTGTCGACGCACACGGGCGCGCCCTCGGCGTCACGGACGACCAGGAGCGAGAGCTCCGCCGTCGGAATCGTGAAGGGGCTCGTGTCCGGCGTGAGCGCCACGTCGGCGAGCTGACCCTCGCAGCCGGGGGTCGCGTCGCGCCACTCCCCGCCGACCTCGAGCTCGAGCGGCTCGGCGCTGAGCGTGCCGGGCGCGGTGTCCAGGGGGCCGCTGCCGTCGCCCGAAGCGCACCCCGCCGCGACCGCGGAAGCGGCACACGCCATGGTCAGCCAGCGAATCATTCGGTCACCCTCATGAGCTCCTGCTCACGGCAGTATGACCCGGAATCGCGGTTCCGCCCAGTCCGTATTGCTTCACGAGCTGCGAAAGGCGTGGACGCTTCATTCCGAGGAGCTTCGCGGCCCGCGTGATGTTGCCCTCGGTCTCGGCCAACGCGCGCACGATGCACTCGCGTTCGAGGATCTTCTTCATCTCGAGGAGCGAGGTGCTCCCCTCCTTGATCCGCTCGTAGATCGCCTCCTCGGGAGGCGCCGTGGAGACGACCTCCACGGGCGTCACGCCGGAGTCGTCCCCGTCCCCCGTGAGGTCGAAGGTCTCGGCGAAGGCCGCGAAATCGTCCCGCGTCAGCGTCTCGCCCTCGGCGAAGAGGGTGGCGCTCCGCAGCACGTTCTCCAGCTCGCGCACGTTGCCGGGCCAGCGATGGCGCCGGAGCAGGGCCGTGACGTCCCGGGAGCAGCGCTTCGGGGTCTCGCCTCGCTCCTCGGCCACGCGCTGCAGCAGCTTGGCGCAGAGCTCCGGCAGGTCCTCGCGGCGCTCGCGGAGGGCGGGCACCTCCACGCTCACCCCGCGGAGGCGGTAGTAGAGGTCCTCGCGGAAGGTGCCCTCGCCGACCATCTTCTCGAGGTCGCGGTGCGTCGCCGCGATGATGCGCACGTCGACGCGGATCGGCGTGGTCCCGCCGACGCGCTCGAACTCGCGCTCCTGGAGCACGCGGAGCAGGGCCACCTGCGTCTTCGGCGAGATGTCGCCGATCTCGTCGAGGAAGAGCGTGCCGCCGTCGGCGAGCTCGAAGCGCCCCTTCTTCCGCGCGCTCGCGCCCGTGAAGGCCCCGCGCTCGTGACCGAAGAGCTCGCTGAGGAGCAACGTCTCGACGAGGGCCGCGCAGTTGACCTTCACCAGCGGCTTGTCCCGGCGGGGCGAGTGCCGGTGGAGCGCCTCGGCGATGAGCTCCTTACCGGTGCCGCTCTCGCCGCGCACCAGCACGAGCGCGTCCGAGGGCGCGACCTTGTCGATGACGTTGAGCAGGCGGCCCGTCGCCGGCGACGAGCCCGCGATGTCCGGGTAGCGGCGGTCGAGCTCCGGCGAGCGGGCGCGCTGGGCCGGCGACGTCGCTGCGACGCGCTTGGGCTCGGTCTTCGCCGACGCGGCGACGAGGCCCTCGACGCG
>JBCDGX010000610.1:0-4098 GCA_038750805.1 Myxococcota bacterium | reverse complement strand
GGCCCGGCCAGAGCGGCGCGAAGGCCCAGGTCGGCGGTGGCCGGTCCCGGAAGACCTCGGCGAGGTCCGTGCGCTCGGAGCCGCCGGTGAGCGCGGCGAGACGCTCGAGCGTCGTCCGGTCGGTCCCGGCGCCGCGCAGCTCGCTACCCGCCGGGCGCACCACGCCGGCGGATCCGACCAGGGCGGCCTCGGCCTCGTCCCCTTCCCGCACGGTCACGAGGTAGGGGCCGGGGGCGTCGGCGGGGAAGCTCGCCTCGTAGCGGCCCGGCGCCGTCTGCACGAGCTCGAGGGGTCGCCCCTCGCCGCCGGGGCCCGCGACCATGCCGCCCAGCTCGAGGTAGTTCCGGTAGCCGCCTCCCTCGCTCACGGCCTCCACGGTGACGCGACCGACGCCTCCCTCGATGCGCACGCCGAGCCGCGCGTCGCGCCGCTCCGGCGCGCGCGCCAGGGCCCGGGCGAGCTGTCCGAAGAGCGTCGCGTAGCCCGGCCACGCGAGCCACGGGCGGCCGAGCTCGGCCCCGACGTCCGTGGCGAACACCGCCGACCGTCCCACGCCGAACTGCCAGACCGCGAGGAGCGGATCCTCCTCGCCGGCGCGCAAGAGGGTCGTTGCGCGCCCCCGCGCGTTGAGGAGCGCGTAGCCCCGGAGCGCGGGCGCCGCCTCGAGGTCGAGGCCGGCGAGGATGGCGCTCGGCGCCGTGGGCACCGCCCGGAAGGGCTCCTCCACGAGCGCGGCGCGGCTCGCCTCGATGGTCTCCTGGGTGAAGATCCGCGGGAGCTCCCGAAGGTCGTCGACGATGTAGAAGCGCCCCCCGCCGAGCTGCGCGAAGCGCTCGAGGGCCGGCGTATCCGGACCCACGCCCATGCTCACGACCGAGGTCGTGATGCCGGCGCTCGCGGCCCGGCGCACCTGTGCCTCGGTGCCCCCGAGGTTCTCGGAGTCCGACCCGTCGCTGAAGAGGAGGAAATGGCGGAGCTGCGTCTCCTCCTCTTCGAGCGCCGCGTAGGAGGCCTCCATGGTGACGTCCACGAAGATGCCGCCCCCGCCCGGCTCGGCGCCGCGGACGGCCGCGGCGATGGCCTGCGGATCGCGGACCGACACCATGGGCTGGGTCCAGCCGACCTCCGTATCGACGTGCATCACGCCCACGCGATCGAGGGGCGCGAGGAGCAGGGCGGAGCGCGCCGCCGCCTCGTTCGCGAGGTCGAGCTTGGTCGCGCCGGGCCCCGCGGCCATGCCCATGGAGCCGCTCTTGTCGATGGCGATCACCATCGCGAGGGAGAGCCGGTCCTTTCGCTGGCGGAGGTCGAAGCGCGCCGGCAGCGCCTCCTCGACGGGCGTGTGCGCATAGCCACCGAGCCCGAAGCTCTCCCGCGCACCGGCCATGAGCAGGCCGCCCCCGAGGTCCCGGACGTAGCTCCGAAGCGCCTCCATCTGACTCCGGCTGAGCAGGCGGGCGTTGAGATCGCTGAGCACGACGAGGTCGAAGCTCGCGAGCTCGCCCAGCGTGGGCGGAAAGCGCGCGGCGTCGACGGCGCGCACCTCGGGCCCCGCCGCTGCGATCGCCTGGCGAAGAGCCTCCGCCTCGGCGAGGGAGCCCGCCGCCAGGAGCACCCGGCTGCCCCCCCGAGCACCCGGAGGAAGGCGCCCCCCTAGTTGTTCGTCCGGCCGGCGTCGTAGCGGTCGAAATCGGTGGCCGGCTCGACGAGCACATCGTAGCGATGGACGCCGGCCTCCGGCGCTTCGTCCCTCAGGCGGAGCAGATCGGTCCCCGCCCGGAGCGTGGTCTCGCCCTCGGCGAGCACGCGCCCGTCGCGGAGCACCCGCACCCGCGCCGGCGTCTCCCGCGTGGCGCGCGTCACCACCCGCAGCTCGACGGGCTCGCCGGGGCTGGCCGTCAGAGGAAGGCGGACCCGCTCCACGGCGACCTCGGGACGCGGCGCGACCTCGAGCGGGAAGACGTCGATGGCCACGCCCCGCGACGCCGCGAGGGCCGCCGCCGCGAGCACGTCCCCGCGCGTGGCCGCGCCGTCGCTGATGAGCACGAGTCGCCCCCCATAGCCCGCCGGGAGGTCCGCGAGCCCACGGCGGATGGCGGCCTCGAGATCCGTCGCGTCCCGCGGGACCGTCGCCGCGGAGGTACCGAGCGTCGGCGCCGGCGAGGGGAGGTGCTCGACGGCGGCCTCGGCGCCGAAGACGACGAGCCCGGCGAGGTCGTCCGGGCCCATGGCGTCCGTCGCCTCCGCGAGCCGCTCCCGAAGCTCGGTCCCATTCGTCGCGGCCTCGACGCTTCGGCTCCGGTCGAGGAGGAACACGGCGGCGACGCGGTCCTGGGCGCGGCCGAGCTCGAGCCCTCCGAGCGCGAGCGCCGCCGCCAGGCACGCGCCCAGCATGGTGGCCTGCACGAGGCGCCGCCGGAGCCCGCGCACGTGCGGCAGGCGACGGAGCCGGAAGGCGACCCAGGCGACGAGGGCGAGCGCCGGCAGGAGCAGCCAGGGCTGGGCGAAGCGGATCACGCCCGGGCCTCCCGTCGCGTGGCCCAGAGCGCTTCGAGGACGAGGAGCACGAGCGAAACCGCCGCGAGCCAGGGCCAGGCCTCGCTCACCCGCGGGGCCGCGCGCGCCTCCTCCGCCGGCGCTGTGTCGGCCTGCGCAAAGGTCAGCCGCGGGCGGGGATCGGACTCGCCGGCGTCGAAGAGCGCGCGCAGCGCGAAGCGCTCGCGCCCATCGTCGAGCGTCGCCCGGTGCACGCCGGAGAGCGCCGGCACCGCGACGAGCGCCACCCCCGCCCGCGCCACGGCATCGGCCCGCTCGCCCCCCGGGCTCTCCACGAGCACCCGCGATCCGTCGGGGGCCGGGACGCGGAGCGGCGCCCCGAGCGGTCCCGCGGCGATGCCCCCGGCGGCGCGCGATCGCCGGGCCCGCTCGAGCGCGTTCCGCGCGAAGATCACGAAGCTCGGGTCCCGGGTCCAATCGCTCGCGGCGGGATCGAAACCGAGCACGAGCGTGACCCCATCGGGCCGGGTCACCTCGCGCATGGCCGCCCCGGCCGAGGTCTCGAGGAGCGTCCGCCCGGCCCCACCCAGGGGGCGCACCGCCGCGAGGTGGACGTCCTCGAAGGACGTGAAGCGAAGGGCCTCGGCGTCCTCGGCCCAGGTGAGGATCGCCGGCGCCTCCCGGGTCTCCCCGAGGCTCACCTCGAAGGCCCGATTCCCCTCGGGCGCGACGACGATCGAGAGCCCCGCGGGCGGGACGGCCGGAAGCGCCCCCGCGAACACGACCAGCCCCTCGAGAACCGGACGTTCGTCCGCATCCAGCGCGGCGAGGCGCTCGAGATCCGTCCGAAAGAGCTCGACGTCCGGGTCGGCGGCGAAGGCCCGGGCGAAGGCCGGCGCGACGGGTCCGACGAGGAAGACCGGAAGGCGCCGGACGCCGGGGCTCGGGACGACCGCGCGATCATCGAGGTCGAGCGCGTCACCGAGATCCGCGCCCTCGGGCGTCCTCAGCGCCAGCTCGACGACCGCCGCCCGGCCGCGCGCGTCGGGGGGGAGCCGCGCGCGGAGCACCACGCGCTGGTCCTCGTCCGGGTGCAGCGTGAGGCGGCGCGACGCGAAGGGAGCGTCGCCCCCGACGAGCCGCGCCTCCAGGAAGACGTCGCGCGGCGCAGAGCCGATCCATCGGACGCGCGCGAAGAGCTCGGCGAGATCCCGGTCGCGGGGCTCCCCCGGGGCCGGCCGTGCGGGCCGCGCGGCCGCGTCGAGGATGGCGGCGTTCTCCGCCCGCGCGCTCCCGAGCCGCCGCACGTCGAGCGCCACGTCCCCGGCCGCGAGGCGCGCTTCACCGTCGGCGGCGGCGTCGGTGAGCAACACGATGCGGGGCGCGGGGCTTCCTTCGAGGCGTTCGGCGGCGAGCGCTACCGACTCTTCGAGCCCGCGCACGCTCGGCACGCCGCGGGGCACGCCCTGGACCCGGAGCGCGGCGATGGCGGCCTCGAGGGGGGCGCGCTGGTCCGTGAGCGGCGCCCGGACGGAGGGCTCGGCTCCGGCGGCGACCAGCATCATGGTCCCCCCCTCGGGCAGCGAGGCCGCGAGCGCCCGG
>JBCDGX010000609.1:0-4102 GCA_038750805.1 Myxococcota bacterium | reverse complement strand
GGCGCCTCCGCCTCGCCGTCGGGGCCGCGCGGCGGCGCGTCGTGGCGAGCTGGTCGACGCTCGAGGCCGCGGAGGGGCGTGCGCGGGTGCCGAGCTTCTACGCCCTCGAGCTCGTGCGCGCGGCCGAAGGACACCTCCCGCGCTTCGGTGAGCTGGCGGCGGCGGCGACGGCGGCGACGACCGCGCGGGTGGGGTGGCCGGCGCCCGAGGATCCGGAGGCGGCCATCGACGTCGCCGAGCACGACCTGGCGCTCCTCCGCCGGGCCCTCGCGGACGGGCGCAAGAGCGCCCTGGCGCACCTCCACGACGCGCCCTTTCTCCAGCGCTCGCTCCGGCAGCGGGCGCGGCGCTGGCGCACCTCCAAGTGGACGCCCGCCGACGGGCTCGTCGAGCCCGAGGGCGAGGCCCGGGCGCTTCTCGCGCCGCATCGGACGGCGGCGCGGAGCTACTCGGCGACGGGGCTCCAGCGCTTCGCTTCCTGCCCCTACCAGTTCGCGCTCTATCACGTGCTGAAGCTCCAGCCGCGGGAGACGGCGGAGGCCATCGAGACCCTCGACGCCCTGCAGCGCGGATCCCTGGTGCACGACGCGCAGTTCGAGACGCTCCGGGCGCTGCGCGAGGCGGGCCTCCAGCCCCTCGCGCATCCGCAGGTCTTCGCGGCGGCCGGTGCGGTGCTCGACGAGGCCTTCGATCGCGTCGCCGCGGAGTACGCGGAGCTGCTCGCGCCGGCGATCCCGCGGGTCTGGGAGGACACGCTGGAGGCGCTCCGCGGCGACCTGCATCGCTGGCTCGGGGCGCTCCATCGCAGCGCCCTCGAGGAGGGCTGGGAGCCGGAGGCCTTCGAGCTCGCCTTCGGGCTCAAGACCCTGCCCGGCGAGACGCCGCGGCGCGACGCCGCCAGCCAGGACGCGCCCGTGGCCCTCGACCTCGGAGAGGGCGTCTCCATGCGCCTCCGCGGGGCCATCGACCTCGTCGAAGCGCGCGACGGGGCGCTCCGGGCGACCGATCACAAGACCGGGCGTGTGCCCGCCTACCTCGGGAAGCGGAGCGAGCCCCGCATCGCGGGCGGCCGGGCGCTCCAGCCTCTGCTCTACGCGCGCGCGCTCGAGGCGATGCGCGCGGACGCGGAGGTGGTCGGGGGGCGGCTCCACTACTGCACGGCGCGCGGCGGCTTCGAGGAGCGGCACGTGGCCCTCGACGACGCCGGGCGGGAGGAGCTGCGCGTGGTCGTCGGCGAGGTGGACGCGGCCGTGGAGCGGGGGTTCTTGCCCGCCGCGCCCCTCGCGGGGGCCTGCCGCTGGTGCGATTACGCGGAGGTCTGCGGCCCGCACGAGGAGCGCCGCATGAAGAGCAAGCGCGGTGGGCCCCTCGCTCGCCTCGACGCGCTGAGGAAGCGGCGATGAGTGCGGGAGCGGGCCTGGTCGACGCGGCTGAGCGGCGGCGCATCGCGGAGGACCTCGGCGCGACCTTCCTGGTCGAGGCTGCCGCGGGGACCGGGAAGACGACGGCCCTGGTCGAGCGCCTGGTGGCCTGCGTGGCGGGCGGGGACGCGCTCCGGCGCATGGTCGTCGTGACCTTCACGCACAAGGCCGCGGGCGAGCTGAAGCTCCGGGTCAGCGAGGCCCTCGAGGAGGCGCGCCTCGGGGCGCTCGAGGAACCCGAGCGCGCGCGTCGCTTCACCGCCGCGCTCGCCGAGCTCGAGGTCGCGGCCATCGGCACCATCCACGGGTTCTGCGCGGATCTGCTGCGCGCCCATCCCGTCGCGGCGGCGGTGGATCCGGCCTTCGTCACCCTCGACGGCGAGAGCCGGGACCGCGAGCTCCGCGCCGTGCTCGACCGCTGGCTCGCCGAGGTGCTGAGCGATCCCCCGGAGGGCGTGGGGCGCCTGCTCCGGCGGCCGACGGGCTACGGCGACACGCCCTCGGAGAGGCTCTTCGGGGTGCTCCGGGAGCTGGCGGAGCATCGGGACCACGACGCGCCCTGGTCGCGTCCGCAGGGCTTCGACCGCTCCGCGGCCATGCGGGAGATCGTCGACGGTCTCCGGGAGCTCGGCGCGCGGGCGAGCGAGGAGCCGAAGGCGGACGATTGGCTTCGCAAGGCCCTCGTGAAGATGCGGGACGTCGCCGCGGAGGTCGACGCGCGAAACGCCGCGCGGGAGGGCGCCGGGGGCCTGGGCCGGGACGCCGCCACCCGCGCGCGCCTGGCGCAGGACGCCGAGGACCGCCTCGAGCAGGAGCTCTGCGCGCTGCTCACCCAGCGCGACAAGAAAAAGATGTGGGTGTGGAAGGGGAGCCCGCGGGGCTTCGGCGGCGCGCGCGACGCGATCCTCGAGACGCGGAGCGCGCTCCAGGCGAAGCTCGTGGCCTTCCGCGACGCGGCCGACGCGGACCTCGCGGCGGCGCTCCAGCACGACCTCCGGCCGGTACTCGCGGCCTACGCCGAGCGGAAGCGGCGCACGGGGAGCGTCGACTTCCTCGACCTGCTGCTCCGCGCCCGGGACCTCCTCCGGGACCATCCGGACGTGCGGCGTTCGCTCCGGCAGGAGGTCGCGCGGGTCTTCGTCGACGAGTTCCAGGACACGGATCCGCTTCAGGCCGAGCTCCTCGTGCTCCTCGCGGCGGACGAGGCCGAGGGGAGCGCCGGCGAGGACTGGCGGGAGGCGCGGCTGGCGCCGGGGAAGCTCTTCGTCGTCGGCGATCCGAAGCAGGCGATCTACCGCTTCCGGCGCGCGGACCTCGCGATCTACGAGGACGTGAAGGCCCGGGTGCTCGCGGCGGGCGGCGAGGTGCTCGCGCTCCGGGCGAGCTTCCGGGCGCGCCCGGCGATCCAGCGGGCGGTGAACCTGGCCTTCGCCGAAGCCTTCGGCGAAGGGGAGCCGGGGGTGCAGGCGGCGCACGTGCCGCTCGCGCCCGTCCGTCCGGAAGGCGACGGGCCGGAGGTCGTGGCTCTCGCGTTCCCGGATCCCTACTACGACGACGCGAAGATGCCCTACCGGGGGCACCCGGCGCTCGCGACGGGGACCATCGAGCGCGAGTACCCGTGGACCGTGGCGGCGTTCCTGCGCGAGCTCCTCGTGAGCGGGCGCGAGGTCGAGGTCGCCGGCCGGCGACGGCCGCTCCGCGCGCGGGACGTGACCATCCTCTTCCGTCGCCTGGTCAGCCGCTGGGACGACGTCGCCGGTGCCTTCGTGCGCGCCCTCGAGGCCCATGGGCTGCCGCACGTGCTGCACGGCGGGCGGGCCTTTCACGAGCGCGAGGAGGTGCTCGCGCTCCGGACGGCGCTCGGGGCCGTGGAGCATCCGGACGACGCCCTCGCCGTGTACGCGACGCTGCGGGGCCCGCTCTTCGGGCTGACGGACGGGAGCCTGCTCGCCTTCCGCGCGCGCCAGGGCGCGCTTCATCCCTTCCTCCCGCGCGCGGAGGCGCCCGGCGAGGACGCGGTGATCTTCGACGCCCTCGCGTGCCTCCGGGACGCCCACGTGCGGCGCAATCGCCGTCCCGTGGCCGAGACCCTCGGCGCGCTCCTCGCGGAGACCCGGACGCACGCGGCCTTCGGCTGGTGGTGGGCCGGCGACCAGGTGCTCGCGAACGTCGAGCGCTTCGTGGGCGAGGCCCGACGCTTCGACGCGACGGCCCCGACGAGCTTCCGCGCCTTCCTCCGGCGCTTCGACGAGGCGAAGGCGTCCGACAAGGTGCGCGACGTCCCGCTCCTCGAGGAGGACGCCGACGGCGTACGGCTGATGACCGTGCACGCGGCCAAGGGGCTCGAGGCACCGGTCGTCGTCCTGGCCAACCCGACCTGGAAGCGCGCGCGGGAGCGGCCGAGCCGCTACGTGGACGGGCCCCGGCGCCTCTGGGCCATGCCCCTCGCGGGCTGTCAGCCGGCCGAGCTCACGGCGCACGCCGACGCGGTGCGGCGCGAGGACGCCGCCGAGGAAGATCGCGTGCTCTACGTCGCCGCGACGCGGGCGCGGGACGTGCTGGTGGTCCCGGCGCACGCGGACTTCCCGGCCCAGGAGGCCTGGGTGGCGCCCCTCGCCGGCGTGCTGCGTCCCGGCGAGCAAAGCGAGGCGCGGGAGGTCCCCGGCGTGGCGCTCGCCCTC
>JBCDGX010000608.1:0-4103 GCA_038750805.1 Myxococcota bacterium | reverse complement strand
CGATGGCGGTCCTCGCGGGGGTGCTCCTGCTGGTCGGCGCGGGGGGTCTGGCGCTCACCTTCGGACGCCACGGCCCGAAGCCGCGGGGCGTCGTGGTGGCCTCCCCGGGCGGGACGACGACGCCTGGCGCCGCACCGCGCTCCGGGGCGCCTTCGGTGGTCGTCCCGGCCCCGGAGCCGCAGCCCGCGCTGGGGGAGAACGCCGCGCTGACGGAGGACGCGGAGCGAGCGGGAGACGCCCCGCCGGCGGAGCCTAGCGAGCCGATGGAAGACGCCCCGCCCCCGGAGAACGGCGAACGGGCGGGTGACACCACGCTGGCGGAGAGCCCCGCGCCGGTGGCCGAGCCGGAACCGGCGCCGGAGCCCATGGCCCTCCCCGACGTCGTGCCCGCGCCGGAGGCCGATGAAGCCGAAAGCGGAGAGCAGGAGTCGACGGCGCCCGCCGCACCCGCGACCGACGACGATGCCGCGTCGCCCCGGGACCGCGCCCGGGAGCTCGTGAGCCAGGCGAACTACCTCCGGCGCCAGGGCCGCCACGCCGAGGCGCGACCGCTCTACGAGCGCGCGCTCCGACTGGCGCCCGGCTACGGACGCGCGCTCGCCGGGCTGGCGAAATCCGCCATCGAGCAGCGCCGGGCCAGCGAGGCCCTCCGCTACGCGAACCAGCTCGTGCGCTCGAGCCGCTCCGCCGGCAACTACGTGCTGCTCGGCGACGCCCAGCGCCTCGCCGGCAACCGCGCCGCCGCCGAGGAGGCCTGGGCCGAGGCGCTGCGGATGAACCCGCGGCACCCCGGCGCTCGCCGTCGCCTGCGCTGAGCGCGCTCAGGCGGCGATGGACTCGCCGGCCATCCAGAGCTCGACCTCGTCGCGGATACGTTGGAGCAGCGGCTGCTGCGCCATCCCCGCCTTTCGGGCCGCGATGGCGAGCTGCTTCTTCACCGTGCCCGCGCCACTGCCACGGCCGGCCGCGATGCGCTTCACGGCCTGCCCCCGGAGCCGTCCGAGCACGACGTCGCGCTCCGCGGGGGTCCAGCCGAAGGACACGGCGAGGCGCTGCGCCACGCCTCGCTCGGCGGCGCGCCGGCGTTCGAGGGGACGGAGCCCGCGCTCCTCGAGGGCGGCCACGCGTTCCTCCACGTAGGCGAGGAGCGCGGCCTCCTCGGTTCGGGGCAAGACGAGCACGCGCGCCTTGAACGCCTGCCCCAAAAGGGGTGGGGCGATCTCGTCCGTCACGACGACGGCGGCGCGGAGCTGTTCGACGCCGAGCAGGCGCATGGCCTCGTAGCCGCGGCCGATGCGCGGGTCGAGAACGAGCAGGGCGTCGTCGCCGGCGGCCCGCAAGCAGGCCTCTGCCCCTTCGAGATCATTGGCTTCCCAGCATTCCCAGCGCGCCTCGAGGGCATCGCGGAGGCCGCGGGAGACCCGGCGCTGAGCCAGGATGATCACCGGCTCGAAAGCGGCGCGGACGTGGACGTCGGAGGATTCGGATTCGGGAGTCGGAGCGAAGTTCATGTGACGTCCTCGGGCCGACGCGGGTTGAGTTGCTTCCCAGGTCGTAGGCTCGCCCTCGGTGTCACCGCGGCTCGAAACGACGGTCGGCGCGCTGCGGCTCGCGCGCTGGCTCGGCCCCTGGACTTCGGCGACGAGTCAGCCGCCGCGCATCCGTCGTCGCGAGGTCGTGACGGCCGGCGCGCGCGGCCCCCTTCGCGTGTGGATCTACGAGCCCACGCGGCCCACGGGGCGCGTCTTCGTGGTCCCCGGCCTCCACTTCCTCGGCCCGGCGGACGCGCGCATGGACCGCTTCTGCCGAGCGCTCGCGGCGAGCGGCATCCAGGTGGCGGCGCCCTTCCTCCCCTCCTACCTGGCGCTCCGTGCGCACCCCGACGTGGTCGAGGACGTAGAGGCCGCCTTCGACGCGGTGCTCCGGGAGCCCGGACCGGGCAAGCAGATCGGCGTCTTCAGTATTTCCTTCGGGTCGCTCCCCGCCATCCGCCTGGCGGCGGCTCGCGCCGAAGAGCTCGGCGGGCTGGTGGTCTTCGGGGGCTACGCGAGCTGGCAGGAGACGCTGCGCTTCGCGCTCGAGGGCGACGCCGAGGGCCGCGTGCACGACCCGCTGAGCCGTCCCGTCGCCTTTCTTCAGGTCCTGGAGCACCTGCCGGGCGTTCCGGCGGACCCGGCGCCGCTCGCGGAGGCATTCATGCGCTTCGTCCGCGCGACGTGGAACCGGCCGCCGATGAAGGAGCCTGCGCGCTATCGAAGCGTCGCGCGATCCATGGTCGCGGAGCTGCCCCCGAGCGTCCGTGAGCTCTTCCTGCTCGGTACGGGCGCCGTCGAGGGGAGCGAAGCGGTGTTCGAGGAGGCCCTCGCGCGGGCCGGAGAAGCGCGCTTCGCGCACCTCGACCCGCTCCCCTCGTGCCGGGTCATCGCGACGCCGACGCTCGTCGTGCACGGCAAGGACGACGACGTGATCCCGTGGGAGCAGGCGCAGACGCTCGCCGCGACCATCCCCGGCGCGTCCCTGCGCCTCACGGGGCTGTATGGCCACAGCGCCAAGGAAGGGAGCACGGCCAGCTCCATCCGCGCGCTCGGCGGGGAGCTCTCGGCGCTCTCCGCCATCGTGAAGGGCATCGCCGCCGTCGGCCGCCAGCCCCTCGTCCCCGCCTGAGGACACTCACTCGGTGGCCGGGGCGCGGGTTCCGCGACAATGGCGAAACGGCCACGAAGTCTCGATGGGACTGGCAGGAACGCTCCGGCGTCCCCATCGACTGTTAACGGTGGGGAAACCCACACCTCTTCCGACCGTAGATCCAGAGGAAATCGAACGGACGAACCTCCGTTCGTGAACCGAACGGGGCCCTTCGAGCCACTGAAGACCCGAGAGCGCTCGTCCGGTTCCCCTCCCCTCCCCCTGCCCTCCGAAAGTTCGACCCAAGGAACAGGTTGGCTCCGGCCACGGTTCTGCAGGGGGGACGACGCCCGCACCGCTTGAAATGACCTTATCCCCCCACGAAAGGCGGACGATTTGAGCCATCGCAGCCAGGCGCACGCGACGGAGACGCTGGACGCGCTCCAGGCCCGCGGGAAGGCCCAGGGCTTTTTGACCTACCACGAGGTGTCCACCGCGCTCGCCGCGAGCAGCACCGCGCCCGAGACCATCCAGCGCCTCCTCCGGCGCCTCGAGAACGACGGCGTCACGCTGGTCGAGAGCCCGGACGACGCGAACGGCAAGCGCGACCGCAAGGAGCGCAACCCGGCCAACGAGACGATTCAGTCGTACCTCGATTGGATTGGCACCGTGAGCCTCCTGACGCGCGAGGGCGAGGTCGAGCTGGCCCGGCAGATCGAGCGCGGTCGGACGACCATCTGGACCGCTTTCCTCGGCTCGAAGGTGAAGCGTCCGGCGCTCGACGAGGCGCGCCAGCGCGTGAAGGACGGCGCCATCCGCCCCCAGGACGCCGTGATCTCGGAGCCCTTCGCTTCCCTCCGCGCGGACCTCGACGAGTGGGCCGAGCGCCTGGACACGCGGAAGAAGCACGACCGCCAGGCCGTGGAGAAGGCCGCCGGTCGGCCCGCGAAGACCGTTCGCGCCCTCCTCGCGACGATCCATGAGGCGGAGCTCGACGTCGAGCGTGCGAAGGCCGAGATGGTCGAGGCGAACCTCCGCCTCGTCGTCGCCACGGCCAAGAAGTACCTGAAGCGCGGCCTGCCGCTCCTGGACCTCATCCAGGAGGGCAACATGGGCCTGATGCGCGCCATCGATAAGTTCGACCACCGGCGCGGCTACAAGCTCAGCACCTACGCGAGCTGGTGGATTCGCCAGTCGATGGCCCGTGCGGCGACGGACCAGGGGCGCACCATCCGCGTGCCCGTGCACGCCCACGAGCTCCTCACGAAGCTCATGAGCACCTCCCGGGGCCTCGTCGGTGAGCTCGGCCGCGAGCCGACGCCGGCCGAGGTGGCCGCGAAGATGAAGCTCCCCGTCGAGAAGGTGCGCGGGCTCCTCGCGATTGCGCGGGACACGGTCTCCCTCGAGACGCCGGTCGGCAACGACGGCTCGAGCGAGCTCGGGGACCTCATCGCCGACGACCGGGCCGCGAGCCCCAT
>JBCDGX010000607.1:0-4110 GCA_038750805.1 Myxococcota bacterium | reverse complement strand
TGCGCCAGCTCGACCGCGAGCCCCGTGGGCCCGCCCACGGCCACGACCGCGTCGAGGCGGGCCGCGAGGGCCTTCTGCACGATCTCGAAGCTCGAGCGGCTGCTGACCACGAGCAGGCGCCCGCGCCTCCCGCGCTGCAGCTGCCGCCCGACGGCCTTGTCCACGGCGTTGTGCCGCCCGACGTCCTCGCCGGCGGCGACCACCGCGCCCCCGGCGTCGAGGATCGCCGCGGCGTGCGCGGCCCCCGTCCGCGCGAAGTCGCGCTGGACCGACCTCAGTGCCTCGGGCGCGCGCAGGAGGAGGGACGCCGGCAGCATCGGCGCGTCGACGGGCCGAATCCGCTCGAGGAGCGCCTCGATGGCCTCGCGCCCGCACACCCCACAGGCGCTGGTCGTCAGCGTCCCGCGCCGCGCCGCGCCTACGTCGAGGTGCACCCCCGGGCCCGGCGTGACGTCGACCGCCGTCGCGACCCCGTTCGCGTCGACGGGGCCGCAGGGAGCGACGCGACCGACGTCCGCCGCGCTCGCGATCACCCCCTCGGCGGCCAGGAACCCGAGCGCGAGCGCCGCGTCGTCCCCGGGCGTGCGCATGGTCGTCGCCACCGGCTCCCCGGCGACGTGGATGGCCAGCGGCGCCTCGGCCACGACCAGGTCGTCCACGGGGGGGCCGAGGCCCTCGGGTCCGAGGCGCCGGCGTGCGCAGCGATCGACGGTCACGCCTGCAGCGTAGTCGCCGGCGCCGAACACGCTTCCCTCGGGCGGCCCTCCGCACCTCGGGGTACGCTCCCCTCGTGGCCGAGCCGGAGCCAGACGCCGAGCTCCTCGAGGTGCACGGCGACCTCGCCGCGGCGCTCGCGGATCCTCAGCGCTTCGCCCGGCGCCTTCGACGCGAGTCCCGGCGCGGGGCCCTCGCCAGCATCGCCGCGGGCGTGCTCGTGCTCGCGCTCCTCTCCCTGGCTCAGCAGAACGAGGCTTCGCTCTCCTCGTACTTCCGCGGCGAGACCGACCTGCGGGGGCGCCGCGTGTTCGTGCCGGCCGCGCCTCCCGGGGACGTCGGGGGGCTCGACCGGGCGCATACGGAGCTCTTCCCCCAGTGGATGATCGTGCGGAGCCGACGCTCGCTCCCCGCGTCCGAGCGCCGGCGGCTCGCGGGGCAGGTGTTCGGGGAGCTGCGCTATGCGGTGGGCGAAGACGCCAACCTGGTCGCGCTCCTCGACGAGCTCCGCGACCGGCTCAGGCAGCTCCACACGCGGCGCGACGCGCGGCGCCAGGGACCGCGCATCGATTACCTCGTCTGGGCCTGGAACGACTACCTCGACCAGCGCGGCGTGCCCTGGCGACTCGAAGCGAGCCTGCACGTCCCGGAGCCCGGGCGGAACGGACGCGAGCGGCCGCCTGCCCTGATCACGCGGAGCTACGAGGTGCTCGCAGATCTCCGGGATCCGGCCGGGCGCCGCATCCGGCTCGTGCGTCGCGGCGATCGCACGAACGTCGACGAAGGGCTCCTCGGGCACGCCACCGGCGACCGCGACGAAGGCGCCGTCGTCATGCTCGACGAGGTCCTCGAGCACGGCGTGCACCACGTCTGGCCCATGCTGCACGCGGGCCTCGACGGCCGCCACGCCGAGACCGTGCGCTCCCTCGGCCCGCGGGTGCGTGCGGAGGCCGCGGCGCAGCTCGCGCCGGGCGTGCTCGATCGCCTCCGCGAGACGGCCGTGGACCAGCAGATGCTCATCGAGGTCGCCGCGTCGATTCACGCGCGAGCCTCCTGCGGCAACCGCTTCCGCGTGTGGGGGCTTCCCTGGAACGGGCTCGCCCCGCCGGACCGGCTGGCGCTCGTCGACGCGCTCGACCGGAGCGCCCGGGACCCGAGCTGCCCGGAGGTGACGCTCGGCGAGGCGGCGCGGATGATCGGCGCGAGCGAGCGCCTCGGGCGGACCCCCGCGCTCGAGGACGCGGTGGAGACGCTCACCGCCTGGCTGTCCCGGGCCGTCGCCGCCCACGAGCTCCGGCACGTCGCCGACGGCGAGGGCCGGAGCTGCGCGCGCTGTCCTCCGGGGCTCCCGCCGGCGGCCGTCGACGAGCTCTCGGCCTACCTCGCGGCCTTCGGCACCGAGGGCGTCGCCTACGCGAGCCTGCTTCAGGCCTGCACGCTCGAGCCCGCCTTCGAGGGCGACGCCGACGCGGAGGGCCACATTCGCCAGGCCCCGCACGCGCAGGCGCTGGCCGTTGCCCTCGACGCGCTGCTGCCGGCGGGCTGCCGCGGGCCCATCCCCGACGATCTGGTGCCCCGGGCACGGGCCCTCGAGGCCCGCTGGTTCGGCGCGTCGACGGGGGGCGTCGCGCTCCCGGAGGGGATGCCCGATCGCGTCGCCCTCCTCGCCGAGGACTGAGCCGGCGTCGCGGCATGCGCAGGGCGCATGAAGCGATGGCAAGCCCGACATGGTCCCGGCACGGGGACTGCCGAAAGGCTCCTCGCGCAGCACGTCGCTGCCGCGAAAGGAGTACCGCATGCGTTCGTTCTCTTGCCTCTTCGCCCTCGCCCTCTTCGCCTGCGGCGGAGCCTCGGGTGCCGAGTCCACCCTGCCCGCCGCCGCCGAGGCCGCGCAGCTCTCGAACCGCGACAAGGCCGTCGCGCTCCTCGAGTCCATCGAGAGTGGTGACCCCGCCCCCGCCGCCTACGTGAGCCCGAACGAGTACACGCAGCACAACCTGGCCGTGGCCGACGGGCTCGAGGGCTTCGGCGAGGTCATGCAGAACGCGCCGCCCGGCGGCTTCCAGGTGCAGGTCGTCCGCGCCTTCGAGGACGGCGACTACGTCTTCACGCACAGCGTGTACGACTTCTTCGGCCCGAAGATCGGCTTCGACGTCTTCCGCTTCGAGGACGGCCTCATCGTCGAGCATTGGGACAACCTCATCGAGGTGATGCCGCCGAATCCGAGCGGCCGCTCGCAGACCGACGGCCCGACGGAGGCGACGGACCTCGACGCGACGGAGGCCAACCGAACGATCGTTCGTGACTTCTACGAGTCCGTGCTCGTGGGCGGCGACATGGCGCGCATCACGGACTTCATCGCGCCGGATGCATACGCCCAGCACAACCCGAACATCGGCGACGGGCTCGCGGCCCTCGGCGAGGCCGTGCAGGCGATGGCCGAGGCCGGGACGCCCATGACCTTCACGCGCGTGCACCAGGTGCTCGCCGAGGGGAGCTTCGTGCTGGTCATGGCCGAGGGCGCCCTCGGCGAGCAGCCCATGGCGTACTACGACCTCTTCCGAGTCGCCGACGGGAAGATCGTCGAGCATTGGGACGTGATGGCGCCGATCCCGCCGCGCTCCGAGTGGCGGAACGACAACGGCAAGTTCTGACGCCGCGGGGCGGACGGGCGCTCCGACCCGGTCGCGGGTCCCGTCCGCCCGGCGCCGGCTAGCGCCACTCGAGGCGGTAGTCGAGGCTGTGCCCGACCTTGCCCGAGTACTTGCGGATGCTCTTCCGGGCGAGCTTGTGCGTGAGCTGCGCGGGAAGCCGGGAGCTGAGCCGCCCGACGAAGGTCGTCGTCTCGCCCATCGGCGCCGCGGGCGCGTCCGGGAAGCGCACGTCGACCTTCGCCTGCCGCTTGCCCGCGCGGTCGAGGAAGTCCGAGAGCGTCCGGAACTGGTGGAGCAGTGGGTCCGAGAGCCGGGAGGCCCAGTTCGCCGCCGGCATGAAGTCGATGAAGTGCAGCAGGTGGAAGTTGAGCTGCACCCAGACCGCGTCCGCGTCGATCACGAGCGGCGCGTTGTCGATGACCCGGTGGCAGTGGAGCGCCTCGAGCTCGTCGAGGCGGTGAAGGTTCGCCTCGAGCTCGGCGAGGAGGCCCTGGTCGTAGAGGAGCCGGAGCATCGAGGGGAAGACCTCGATCTGGAGGGCCTCGGCCTCGGTCAGGCGCTCCTTCAGCATCGGGAGCTTCGCCACCTCCATGGGGAAGGTGTTCGTCGCGGCGCCCAGGATGGAGTGGAGGAGCGCGATGCTCGGCGAGTGCCCCGGGTAGTGCTTCGCGGCGTAGTCGTGGCAGAAGGTGAGGTGCTCGAGGAAGGTGCCGTCGGCGTGCTCCATCGAGAAGTCGCACTC
>JBCDGX010000606.1:0-4112 GCA_038750805.1 Myxococcota bacterium | reverse complement strand
GTTCACTTCGCGGCGGCCGCCGCGGCGGTCTCGCTTTCGAGGGCCGCGCGGGCCTCGTTTCGAAGCCCTTCGAGTTCGCCCGCGCGGGTGCCGGCGACGCCCTCCGCGAGCGTCTCGGCGAGCTTCTCCCCCTGCTGCGCATAGCCGAGGGCCTCGCGCGGCGCGCCGAGCTCGAGGCAGCGCGCGGCCGCGCGCGCGCAGGCGTCGACGGCCACGGCGGGCTGGCCGGCGAGCTTCGCGTGGTGGGCGAGGTCGAGCACGGCGCTCGGCTTCGTCTCGGCCATGCGCGCGAGCACCTCGACGACGCGCGCGTGCATGAGACGCCGGCGCGGCAAGGAGAGGTCCGCGTAGACCACGCGGCGGACCAGGTCGTGCGCGAAGGCGTAGGTGCCCCCGGGCTCGTTGAAGTCCACGACGCTCCCCACGAGGGCGTGGCGCTCGAGGGCCTCGAGCACGTCGAGGAGCCCCTCCGGCTCGCTCGTGAGCGCGGTCAGGAGCGGCACGGAGAACGTCGTGCCGAGCACCGCGGCCCAGCGGAGCACGGCGTCGGCGCCTGCGGGGAGGCGCTCGACGCGGTCGCGAACGAGCTGCGCGAGCGTCGGGGCTTCGAGGGCGCCGCGGGGCCCCGAGCGTGCGAGCTCGAGGGCGTAGAGCGGGTTGCCGCCGCTCTCCCGGTGGAGCTGCGCCGGGTCGAGGAGCGGCCCCAGCGGCCGCGTCAGGAGATCGATCGCGCGCTCGTCGAGGGCGCCGAGGTCGTAGGGCTGGAGCAGGCGCTTGGTGCGCAGGCCGCGCACGGCCCGGAGCGCGTCGACGTTGTCCACGAGCTCCCCGCCCCGCGCCGCGAGCATCACGGCGATGGGGGCGTCCTTGCAGCTCCGGACGACGTAGTGGAGCAGGCTCGCCGACGCCTCGTCGAACCACTGGAAGTCGTCGAAGGCGAGGAGCAGCGGCGCGTGCGCCCGCGCCCGCTCCATGAGGAAGGCGCTGACCGCCTCGAAGAGGGCCGCGCGCTCGAGCGCCGGCGCGTCCGTACGGGCGAGGGAGGTGAGCCCCGCGCCGTCGACGTGCTTTTTCGGGAGGCGCTTGAAGGCGTCGCGCCAGGGGCCGAAGGGGCGGCTCTGCTCGACCTCGAAGGCGCTCCCCTCGACGAGGTAGCCGCGGCGCCGGCGCGTCTCGGTCATGAGCTCCACGAGGAGCCGGCTCTTGCCCACGCCGGGCTCGCCATCGATGAGCGTGCCCTGGAGCCGGCCCGACTCACGCGCGAGGTCGAGGCGTTCGGCGAGCTCCTTCAGCTCGCCCTCCCGGCCGAAGAGGGCGTGCCCATGAATCGTCGACTTCATGATGGGCACTTCGAGGTGGAGCGTGCTGACGCGCCCGAAGTCCTCGGAGGGGCGCGGCGGCTCGGCCGGGGGCGGCTCCGCGCTCGTCGGCGTCAGCGCCTGGCGGAGCGCCACGGGGATCGGCTGGCCGAGGTCCTTGGCGAGGCGATGGCCGCTCTCGACGTGCTTGTCGGCCTCCGCGCGGCGACCCGTCGCCACGAGGAGCTGGATGAGCCGGACCCGGCGCGCGACGTCCAGGGGCTCCGAGCGCACGAGCGTGCGCGCGTGCGCGAGGGCGCGATCCGGGGCGTTCGCGTGGCGGGCGATGAGGGCCTCGGAGAGCGCCCCCAGGAGCTCCCGGGCGTGCTCGCGCTGGCCGACGAGCCAGGCCTCGTAATCGAAGAACTCGTCGAGATCGAGGCCTTCGAGGAGCTCGCCGTGGAAGGCGGCGGCGGCCTCTTCGAGGGCTTCCGTGCTTGCGTCCTCGGGGGCCTTGGCGACGGCTTCGACCGCCGCGAGGTCGAGGTCGATGGCGTCCCGGTCGAGGCGCGCGGTCTCGCGGGTCGCGAGCAGGCGCTTCACCTCGCCCTCGTCGACGACCCGGCGGAGCTTCGAGAGGCTCCAGCGGAGCGCGCCGCGCGGGTCGTCGGTCACGTCCCAGAGCAGGCGCGTGAGCCGATCGCGGCGGTGGTCCTTGCGCGTGATGGCGAGGTAGCCGAGGAGCGCCCGCGTCTTCTTCGACTGGGGAAGCGGCATCCGCTCGCCGTCGGGGCGCGTGACGGCGAGCTCGCCGAGCACGGCGATGCGCAGACGGCCGGTCATCGCGGAGACGGTACCACCGCCCCGGGAGGGTGCGCGGCTTCGATGGGGGCTACCGGCGATTCCCACGGCCCTCACCACGGTGGTTTCCACGCTCTCGCGAGACTCGATGAGCGAGGCCGCGGAGGTTCGCGGCCCCGAAAGGACCTCACGATGACCCTGCCCGTCGACCTTCTCCGCAACACCTTCACCCACGTCGTGAGCCGCGAGCCCGAGCTCACCACGCGCTTCTACGAGGAGCTCTTCACGCGTTACCCGGAAGCCCGGGCCCTCTTCCCGGCGGCGCGTCGCCCCATGCAGGCGAAGATGCTCGCCGAGGCGCTCGGGGCGGTGCTCGACCACCTCGAGGATCCGAGCTGGCTGAGCTCCACGCTGACGGCCATGGGCGCGCGGCACGTGCGCTACGGCGTGCAGGACGCGATGTACGATTGGGTCGGCGAGTGCCTTCTGGTCACGCTCGAGCGCGCCGCCGGGGACGCCTGGACCGCGGAGGCCGCGAAGGCCTGGGCGGACGCCTACGGCGTGATCGCCGGGGCGATGCTGGCGGGGGCCGCCGAAGCCCGCGCCGCGGCGGACGCCGCCGAGTGACGCGGCCCTCTTTGCGTTCACGCGGCGGCCTCGAGCGCGCGCGTTTTCGGCACCGCGACGTCGAGCGCGGATCCCGGCGGACGGACGACGAAGGCGCCCCCGCGGATCGCGGGAGCGCCTCGGTCGTCCGGCGGGAGCTCAGATGCCGAAGAAGGCGAGGCTTCGCGCCTGGGCCAGCTCGGCGGAGACGCGCGTTGCGGCGCGGGCGGCGGCGACGACGACGCGGCGCTGGCGGCTGATGCGGTGGGCCTCCCGGCGCGGGGCGCCGCAGTGGGGGCATTCGTGGACGACGGGGACGAAGTTGAGCGGGGCGTTCATGGCGGGTTCTCCGGGGTCGTGGGCGGGTTCGATTTCGGCGCCGGCGTCTCCCGCCGGCGAGAGAGATGTGCGACCCCCTCGTGGAAGCCCGCGTGGGAGGGCCCGTGGAAACGGCCTTCCACGGCCGCGAAGGGGAGCGACGGAACGCGAAAGGCCCGCCGGCGGGTGCCGACGGGCCTCATTCGCGCGGCCTGCGGGGGCGTCAGAGCGCCGTGCCGCGGAAGGTGTAGGTGAGGGGCGCCTCGCCGGGGCGGGTCCAGACCATCGTGCCCTCGAGCGTCTCGCCCCGGGCGCGACCGCGCCACACGGCCGTGCCCTCGGTGTCGCTGGTCGTGGTGGAGCGGAAGGCGAGGGCGTCGCCCTCGTCGTCCGTGGTGTACGTGGCGGGGCCGAAGCCGTACTCGGCGCAGGCGAGGGACGCGAAGCTCCCGGCGGTGACGGCGAGCGTGTCGCCCCAGGGCTCCTCGCCCTCGCGGGCGAGCGTGATCTCGAAGGAGCGAGCGTCCAGGCTGCCGCTCGCGACGACGCCCGTGGTGGCGACCTGCCGGGGTTCCTGGGCGGTGCCGGCGCAGGCGATGCTGAGGACGAGGAGAACGGTGGAGAGCTTGATGGACATGGTCGGTTTCCTTTCGCGATGACCGACGGCGCTGCGCCGCCGACTCCCCAGGGCTGACGCAGGGACCGTGGTGGCGAGCGTGGGAGCCGGCGTGGAAACCCGAGGCGGGCCGTGAAGCCGCTCGACCCGGCGGCCTTCCGGTCCCTCTTCCAGCGCCTCTACGCGGAGGTGCCGCGCGGCCTGGAGGCCGAGCGCCTCGTTCAGGCCGAGACACGCCTCGGCGTGAAGCTGCCCGAGCCCCTCGTCGCGTTCTTCGTGGCCCTCAGTCCCAGAAGCGCCACCACGGCTTCTTCGGCCTGGGTCTAGGCGTCGCGGGTTCGCGCGTGGGCGGCGTTGGCGCCTCGCCGACGGGCGAGCGCGGCGGCGCCGCTTGCCCCTTCCATCGCGCGTCGAGGTGGGCGAAGAGCGCGGCCTCGTCGACGGCGGCTTCCGGTGGGTAGGTCGAGGTGCC
Organism: Myxococcota bacterium; assembly: GCA_038750805.1. Lineage (GTDB taxonomy): Bacteria > Myxococcota_A > Polyangia > Polyangiales > Houyiibacteriaceae > CALCTH01. The sequence continues at coordinate 1 of JBCDGX010000606.1, read as the reverse complement.
C
>JBCDGX010000605.1:0-4116 GCA_038750805.1 Myxococcota bacterium | reverse complement strand
GGCGGGCGTGCTTCGCCGGGTAACCGACGAAGGGGCGTGGGCGACGCCGACCCTGGACGCGGCGCTCGGCCGTGCGGGGCTGGCGCCGCGCGACGCGGGCCTCGCCACGGCGATCACCTACGGGGTGCTCCGGGTCCTGCCGGCCCTGGACGCGCGCATCGCGGCGCTTCAGAAGCGCCCCGGCAAGCTCGATCCGGCCGTGCGCGCGATCCTCCGGGTGGCGGCGTTCCAGCTCGCGCATCTCGGGCGCGTGCCCCCCCACGCCGTCGTCGACGCCGCGGTTCGTCATGCCAAAGCCGAGCGGGGCCCGCGCGTAGCGGGCTTCGTGAACGCGCTCTGCCGCCGGCTCGCCGCGGATCGCCCGCACGCGCCCCGGCCGCCCGAGCGCCTCTTGGTGCCCGCGTGGGTCGAGGCCGCGCTCGGGGAGAGCCTCGGGGAACGTGCGGAGACGTTCTTGGGGGAGCGTCCCCTCCCCCCGCCGCTCGGCCTGCGGCTCCGCGCCGGGGCCGACGCGCCCCCTGGCGCCGTCCCTGGCCAGGTCGCCGAGGACGCCGCTCACGCACCCCCGGGGGACGCGCGCGCGCTCCCGGGCTTCGGCCGTCGCTTCGTCGTGCAGGAGGAGGGCTCGCAGCTCGTGGGCCGCGCCCTCGACGTGCGGCCCGGGGAGGCCGTCGTGGACGCCTGCGCCGGGCGCGGCGGAAAGACGGCCCAGCTCGCCGAGGCTACGGGCGCGGGGGGGCGGGTCCTCGCCCTCGAGCTGCACGACGCCCGGGCCGCGAAGATCCCCGGAGCGCTCGCAGCCCTCGGCCTCGGGGAGGTCTCGCTGGAGGTGGCCACCGTGGACCTCCGCGTGGGCACCGGCGGCCATGCGGACAGCTTCGACGCGGTGCTCGTCGACGCCCCCTGCTCGGGGCTCGGCACGGTGCACCGGAGGCCGGAGATCCTCCTCCGCATCACACCGGACGACATCGGCGCGCTGGCGGCGACGCAGGCGGCCATCCTGCGCACGGCGGCGACGCTCGTGCGGCCCGGGGGGCGCCTCGTCTACGCGGTCTGCTCGCCCCTTCGGGCCGAGGGGGCGGCCGTCGCCGACGCGGCGGCGGAGGCGCTCGCCGAAGGAGGCCTCGAGCCCTGGGATTTTGCGGGGAAGCTGCCCGGCGCCCGGGTCCCGGTACCGACGGATCCAGACGGGGCACTCCGCCTCGGACCCTGGCTCGCGGACGGCGCCGGATGCGACGCCTACCAGCTCTTTCGCTGGCGCCGCCGGGGCGTCGGAAACGCGAGTTGACAATCCCTGCGCCCCAGCTAGTTTCCGCCGTCCACGAGGGCCCCCGGGCTCTCTCGGGGCGTAGCGCAGTTTGGTAGCGCGCACGGTTCGGGACCGTGAGGTCGAAGGTTCAAATCCTTTCGCCCCGACCCTCCCGCCGTCCCGGCCGGTCGCGGCCGGGGACGGCGGCCCTTCTTTCGGAGGCTCCGCCCGCAGCTCTTTCGTCCCCAAGTGGGCGGGGGTGCTAGGGTTTCCCGCCGGAGTGGCCGTCGCGGGCGTGCAGGAGGCACGCGCGCCGGTCGCGCAGGACGTACGGGGAGCGCGAATTGCCGCCTCCCCGGTAAGGAGAGAGCGAAAGAGGCCATGGCGAAGGGACTGCCGCCCGTGCGCGTGCTCGTCGTCGACGACGACCCGTCGATTCGCGAGTTCATGGAGACCTTCCTCGCGAAGGACGGCTTCGAGGTGACCTCCCTCGGCGACCCGGAGAACGCCGCCGACGAGGTGAAGGCCGGGGGCTACCACCTCGTCGTGCTCGACCTGATGATGCCGCAGATGGACGGCGTCGAGGTCCTCGAGCGCATCCGCAAGGTCGATAGCGACGTCGCCGTCGTGATCTTCACGGGCTTCCCGAGCCTCGACACGGCCGTCCGTTCGATGAAGCTGGACGCCGTCGATTACCTGAAGAAGCCCTTCAACCCCGCCGAGTTCCGCGAGGTGCTGGACCGCGTGATGCGGAAGAAGGGCTTGCTCCGGACGCCGGAGGAGAACCTTCACCGGGTCATCGGCGAGACCATCCGCGGGCTCCGCAAGGAGCGGGGCCTGACGCTGAAGCAGATGGCGCGGCGGACGGGGCTGAGCGTGTCGCTGCTCTCGCAGATCGAGCGCGCCGAATCGAGCGCGTCGATCAGCTCGCTCTACAAGATCGCCACGGCCCTCGAGGCGCGCATCCAGGACCTCTTCGGCGAGTACTGAGCGTGACCCTCGATCTGCCCTTCGTCCGTGGCGCCTTCCCGGGCCTGGACGACGAGCTCGCCTTCTTCGAGAACGCCGGGGGGTCGCTCCCCTGCGCGCCGGTCATCGATCGAGTCCATCGCTACCTCCGCGAAGGCATGGTGCAGCTCGGCGCGAGCTACCCGCGCTCGCAGGCCGCGGGGGCCTCCGTGGCGGCGGGCAAGGCCGCGGTGGGACGCTTGCTCGGCGCGTCGGCCGAAGACGTGATCGTCGGCGCCTCGACGACGATGAACATGCACGTGCTCGCCCACGCGCTCGCGCCGCTCTTGGGCCCCGGCGACGAGGTCGTGGTGACGAACCTCGACCACGAGGCCAACGTCGGCGCCTGGCGGCGCATGGCCGAGGCGCGAGGGGCGACGATCCGCGAGTGGGGCCTCGACCCCGAGACGGCCGCGCTCACCGAGGCCGGCCTCGAGGCCGTGCTGAGCGAGCGGACGCGCCTCGTCTGCTTCACCCATTGCTCGAACGTCGTCGGGACGATTCACGACGTTGCGGCGCTGAGCGCCCGGGCGAAGGCCGCGGGCGCCTTCGTCTGCGTCGACGGCGTGGCCTTCGCGCCCCATCGCCGCGTCGACGTCGCGGCCCTCGGCGTCGACCTCTACGCCTTCAGCCTCTACAAGACCTACGGGCCGCACGTCGCCTGCGCGTACCTCGCGCCCGAACTTCAGGCGCGCGCGGCGAGCCAGAACCACTTCTTCCTCGGACCCGAAGCCGGCACCTACCGCTTCGAGCCGGGGAACGTGAACCACGAGCTGACGGCGTCCATCGCGGGCATCGTCGAGTACCTCGAGGCCGTGCGGGCGCATCACGGGGGGACCGGCGACGCGATCGGGGACGCCTTCGCGCGCTTCGCGGAGCACGAGGCCCTGCTGATCGAACCGCTCCTGGCGCGGCTCCGGGAGGACCCGCGCGTACGCATCCTCGGGGAGGTCTCGAGCGACCCCGGGCGGCGCGTCGCGACGGTGGCCTTCACGGTGGCGGGGATGGCGTCCCGGGCGCTCGTGGAGCGCGCGGACGCGGAGGGCTTCGCCATCCGGCACGGCCATTTCTACGCGCGGCGCGCCATGGCCCCGCTCGGTATCGACGACGCCGAGGACGGCATCGTCCGCGCGAGCCTGGTGCACTACAACGCGCCAGCCGAGGTCGCACGCTTCGTCGCCTTCCTAGACGACGCGCTCAGCGCGTGAGGCCCCAGGCGAGCGCTCCGAGCGCCAGCGAGACGTCCCGCCGCGCCACGTGAGAGGCCGTGGGGACGAGCGTCTCGAGCGCCACGCCGAGGCGAAGCGTCGCGCCGGCCCGCGCCCGGAGAGCGGGGCGCCTCGCGCCGAGGTCGCCGCCCACGGCCAGCTCGAGCACGGCCCGGGCCTCGGCCCCGCGGCCGTTCGCCACGTGCCTCGCCGCGACGTCGAGGGCCCGCCCGAGCGCCGTGTCGTGCGCCACGAGGGTGGCCTCGCCCGCCTGACTGGCGTCGACGGCGAGGGTCACCGCGCGCGGCCCGTCCGCGCCCTTCCAGCCGAGGTGCACCCGGGTCGTGCCCTCGGCGCCGGGCGCGAGCGGCACGACGATGCGAGCCGTGCCGTCCGCCGCGAGGGCGGGGACAGCGGCGTGGAGCACGCCCTCGTCGCTCGCCAACACGCGGGCCCCGGCCACGGGGCGGCTCGCCCGGAGCGCCGCGCCTTCGGGCAGCTCGATCTGGACGGCCACGGAGGCCGCGGTCGCGGCCAGGGATGCCTCGAGCTCGGCGCTCAAGGCGCGCGCGACGGGGGAGCCGCCGCCCACGTAGTAACCGCCCCCGCCGGCCGTCGCGAGCGCGCGGAGGAGCGCCGCGTCGAAGTCGC
>JBCDGX010000604.1:0-4144 GCA_038750805.1 Myxococcota bacterium | reverse complement strand
CCGAGGAGACCCTCGAGCTCCTTCGCTCGGCCCCGGAGGGCTCGCGGGAGGCGCGCCTCGCCGGCGAGCTCGGCCTCCGGGGCGATGGCCAGGACCGCGCGCGCCTCGTCCGTGGCGTCGAGGACGCGATCGATGGCGTGCGCCGCTGGCAGAGCGCCATGCAGGGGCAGACCTGGTCCCTCACGGAGTTTCCGCGCACGCTCGGCGCGGCGCTGGTCGAGATGGGGCGCGGCCGCGCGCCCGCCCCGGCGTCGGCGGTCTGGCGTGCCTTCGCGGCCGAGGGCCACGGGGAGATCGCGGAGGCTCTGATCGAGAAGGGCTTCATGGCCGCGGAGGCCGGGGTCGCGGCGTTGGAGGTCTCCCACGGTGTCGAGCTCTTCGCCGAGGGGGCGGCCGCAGCCGGGGGTCTGACCATCGCGGGCGCCGTCGTGTTGCTCGCGGGCGGCCTCGCGCTCCACGCGCTCGAGGAGCACGAGCACGACGCTCTCTTCGCCGTCGGTCGGACGCTCCTCGGCGAAGCCCCGGAGGGGCCGTGAGCCGCGCTCGATGGCGCTGCAGCCAGGAGCTTCGCTTCGCCGAGGAGCGCTTCGTCGCGGCGTTTCACGAGGAGCGCGGGCCCTACCTTCTGCTGGCGTTCTTCGTCGTCGGCGTGATGGCCCTGTCGGCGATCCGCGCCCTACCGGTGTGGCTCCCCGCCGCCTTTCCGCCGGCCGTGCTCGTGCTCGGGGCCGTGCTCGCCGGGCGCGTTCGCGCCGAGGGCGTGGCCGCGCGTGCCCATCGGCGCGCCCTCCGCAAGGCGCGCGCCCCGGACGCAGGTTTCGTACGGGGCACGGTCCGCCTCGAGGGCGTCGTCACCGCGAGCGAGCGGGCGGACGGCGTCGCGATTCCCATGGCGCGCACCCCCTGGCCCCGGCGCTTCACCGTGGCCTTCGCCGGTGGGGAGGCGCAGGTCGAGCCCGGGCCGCTCTGCGTCGCGGCGTCCAGTCCGATCCGCGTCGGGGACCGCGTGGCGCTGCTCGGCCCCGCCGTGCGCGCGAACGCGCGGAGGGGCGGCGCCTATCGAGCCCGCAAGCTCGCCCTCGCCATCACCGGGGACATGCGCCGACCGCTCTTCGTGCGGAAGCTTCCGCCGCCGCCGCCCCCACCGCCGCTGGCGACTGCGCTCCATCGTCCGCGTCCCCGGGCCCGTCCCACGGAAGCTCGAGGCCGAGCTCGTGGTGCTCACCCTCCACCGTAGCGACGCGGCGATGGGGAGGTGCCGCTCAGCCGAGCTTCGCCTTCACCTTGGCGAAGACCGCGTCGAGGTCCGTGAGCTCCTGGAGCTCGTCCTCGGGGATCTCGAGGCCGAACTCCTTCTCGACGTCGGCCACGATCTCGATCGCCATCATGCTGTCGATGCCGAGGTCCTGAAAGGACGCCCCGTCCGGGACCTCGTCGAGCTCCGCCACCTCCGCGATGATCTCGCGGAGCTTCTCCTTCGCCGCCTTCTCGTCCACCGTCTTCTCCTCGCGCGCGACGCCGCGGCGCTCAGGGATGCTCCACCAGCTCGCCGGCCTCGTACAGCGCCTTCGTCTTCCGGCGCTGGGCCTTGCCGCTGCTCGTCTTCGGGAGGCTCCCGATCGGGACGATGGCCACGTGCCCGGGCGCGAGCCCGAGCTTCGCGGCGACCTCCTTCGCGATCTCCTCCCGGAGCCGCGCCGCATCGTCCGAGTGCGCCTCCGCGGCGACCACGAGCTCCTCCGTGCCGTCCCGGAGCACGCTGAAGGCGTACACGTTGCCGCGGCGCACGCCTTCGAGGTCGCCGACGGTCCACTCGATGTCCTGCGGGTGGTGGTTGGCGCCGCGGACGATGATCAGATCCTTGGCCCGCCCGCAGATGAAGAGGTCCTCCTCGGCGCGGTAGGCCAGGTCGCCGGTCTTGAGCCAGCCGCCCTCGGCGAAGGCCTCGGCCGTCGCGTCCAGGCGCTCGTAGTAGCCGGCGGTGACGCTGGGCCCGCGAACCCAGACCTCGCCGACCTCGCGCTCGCCGAGGTCCGTGCCGTCTTCGGCGACGATGCGGAGGCCGTGGTCCGGGAAGGGCTTGCCGCAGCCGACGATCTCCGTGGCGTCGTCCGCGCTCGAGGCTTCGGCGCGTCCCTCGCGGAGCGCCGCGGGGTCCACCCGGTCGACGCGCATGGGGCTGCCGAGCGTGTGGAAGGTGATGGCGAGCGTGGACTCGGCCATGCCGTAGCAGGGGAGGAAGGCCTTTCGATCGAAGCCGGCCGGCTCGAAATGCGTGGCGAAGGCCTCGAGGGTCTTGGCGCGGATGGGCTCGGCGCCGCTCCCCGCGACGCGAAGCGCCGAGAGATCGAGGGCCGCCATGTGCCGCTCCTTCACCCGCCGCGTCACCAGCTGGTAGGCGAAGTTCGGCGCGAAGGTGATCGTCGCCCGGTGCTTGGTCATCTGCTCGACCCAGAGCCGCGGGCTGCGCGCGAAGCTCTCGGTCGGGAGCAGGACCACCGGGATGTCCATGATGAGGGTCCCGAGCACGAAGCCGATCAGCCCCATGTCGTGGAAGAGCGGCAGCCAGCTCACGCCGACGTCGTCGTCGTTTCGGTCGAGGCCGTGCGGGCCGAGGAAGGCCGAGGCGTTGGCTACGAGGTTGCCGTGGCTCACGCGCACGCCCTTCGGCTTCGACGTGCTGCCGCTCGTGAACTGCAAAAAGCAGAGGTCGTCCGCGCCGAGGTCGGGCGTGACGAAGGGCGGCGGCGTGCCTTCGAAGGCCGCCGGGACCTCGAGCACCTCCCGGATCGTCGGGCTCGCCTCCTGCGCGCGGAGCACGACCTCGCGATTGCCGGGCAGGCAGCACGCGAGGGAGGCGCCGCTCACGCGCGCGACGTGCGCGAGGACCTCGACGTAGGCGTCGAGGTTCTTGAAGCCCGCGCGCGGGTAGATGGGTACGGGGACGGCGCCGGCCGTGACCACGCCGAGGAAGGTCAGCACGAACTCGTGCGGCTCCGCGATGACCAGCGCGACGCGGTCGCCCTTCCGGACGCCTCGGGCCTGGAGGTGCGCCGCGCGCCGCTCCGCCTCTTCGGTGAGCGCCTCGTAGGTGAAGGCGCGCTCCACCCGGTCGAGGCCGAGGAATCGGAAGCCCCGTCCGGGCGTTGAGGGAAGCGCTCGCATCGCCTCCACGAGCGTCGCCTTGGGGCTCGGCATGACGGCGGGGCTAGCCCGCACCCCCCTCCTGGTCAAGGATGTGACTAATATCACATGGCCAGGTAACGCCCCGGAATTCAATCAGGAACCGGCCGAACGGCCGAAACGTCCGATTCTGAAGGCCGACGTAGTGGCAAAGCGGTCACACCCGCGCCGGAGCTTTCGGCAACGGTCCCGGCCCTTTCCTCGAAACACGGTCTCGGGATGTGCGCTTTTTGCCACAGCGTGGTCCGAAATCCACTTCGGGACCACCCCGTCCAAAATCGGCCAAGGGGCCGAAATGCGTGAAATTTCGCTCTGCTCACGTTGTTGCGTCTCATGCGACCACCGCCTAGGAAGGAGCCGCCATGACTCGAGTGTTCGTCACCGGCCTGGGCGTCGTGAGCCCCGTGGGCCACGGCCGGGAGGCCTTCGCGGAAGCGTTGCTCTCCGGTCGGAGCGGTGCGGCGCCGATCCGCGGCTTCGACACGTCGGCCCTCGACCGGCACATGGGCTGCGAGGTGAAGGGCTTCGACGAGCGCGACCACCTCACGCGCGCCGAAGCCAAGCGCATGGGCCGCTGCTCGGCCATGGCCGTCGCCGCCGCGCGCATGGCCGCGAAGGAAGCGGGGCTCGAGGGCGACGCGCTCGCGGGCCCCCGTACGAGCGTCATCCTCGGAACCACCATGGGCGAGGCGAACGTCCTCGGCCAGCTCGAGGCGAGCTGGTTCCACCAGGGCGAGGAGGCCGTCGATGCGAGCGCCATCCAGCGCTACGGCACGACGCTCCTCCCGATCCACGTGGCCCGCGCCTTCGGCGCCAAGGGCATGGTGCAGACGCTCCCGGCGGCGTGCGCGGCGGGCAACTACGCCATCGGCTACGCCCTCGACCAGATCCGCGCGGGGCGCGCGGACCGCGTCATCACCGGCGCGAGCGAGGTCATCGAGAAGCTCCAGTACGCGGGCTT
>JBCDGX010000603.1:0-4150 GCA_038750805.1 Myxococcota bacterium | reverse complement strand
GCCCCGTCCCCGAAGAGGCGCCAGGCTACGAAGTTCACTCCGGCCGTGGCGAGGATCGCGAAGACGAAAGCGCCGAAGAGGACGCGGCGAAGCCCGCGGCGATGGCGCCGTCGCCCGTGCCGATGGCGGCAGGGCCGGCCGTGGCCATGGCGTCGCGGCCGGCGCCGCCCGCGGTGCTCGCGGCTCATGAGGCCCGTCCGCTGAACACGTAGCCGACCCCGCGCACGGTCTGGATCAGCCGGGGGCCTTCGTCGCCGAGCTTCTTGCGCAGCTTCGAGATGTGCTGGTCGACGGTCCGCTCGCCGACCACCTCGTCGCGCCCGGCCTCCTGAAGGAGCGCGCTCCGGGGGACGACGCGTCCCGGGCGCCGCATCAGCGCGGCCAGGAGGTCGAGCTCGAGGGCCGTGAGCGTGAGCGCGCGCCCGTCGACGGTGGCGCGGCGCTGGTCGACCTCGATGACGACGCCCTCCGCGCTGAGCCGTTCCCCGACGAGCCCCGGCCGCAGGCGCCGGAGCACGGCGCGGAGCCGGGCGAGGAGCTCGCGCGGGCTGAAGGGCTTGGCGACGTAATCGTCCGCCCCGAGCTCGAGGCCGACGACGCGATCGGCCTCGTCGCCGCGGGCCGTGAGCATGATGACCGGGACCACGCTGCCGGGGCGGCTGCCCGAGCCCATGCGGATGCGCTGCAACACCTCGAGGCCGCCGAGGCCCGGCATCATCACGTCGAGGAGCACCACGTCGAAGGCGCCGGCGGCCAGCGCCGCGAGCCCCCGCCCCCCGTCCGCGGCGTGCTCGAGGAACACGTCGTGGGGGGCGAGGTATTCGGTGAGGAGCGCGAAGAGCCGCGCGTCGTCATCGATGAGGAGGACGCGGGTGGACACGCGCCGAGCCTACTCCCTCGCGGCGGGCCGGCCGGAGCGGGCGTCGGGCGAGGGCGTCGGCCGCGGCGCGCCCTGGGCGGCGCGGGTGCCCTCCCGGTCGAGGTCCCGGGCCGCTTCGACGCAGACCCGGGCCACGCGGCGCTCGAGCTCGGCGCGACGGTGGTGGTGGTGCTTCGCGTGGTGCGCGACGTGGTGGATGCCGCCGGCGAAGCCGGCGAAGGCGGTGACGCCGAAGAAGGCGACGAGGAGCTTGTCTTTGCGGTTCATGGTCGTCGTCTCTCAGCGGTAGGGGCCGTCTTCGGGGTTCGGACGGCGGGCGGGGCCGCCGCGGTCGAGCCAGCGGACGAGCTCGTCCTTCTGGCCGTCGTCGAGGTTCTCGTGGATGGTGCGGAGGGCGTCGGTGAAGGCGATTTGCGCCTGCTCGAGGCGTGCCTTCTGGCCCTCGAAGGCGCGGTCCAGGGCGGGGCCGTCGAAGACCTCGCCGCGGATCGCGTCCGCCGCGGGCTCGCGCACCTCGCGCAGCTCGCGGCGGAGAGAATGCAGCGCGTCGGCTGCGTCGTTCACCGCGCTTCGAATCGCCTTCTCCTGGCCCGGACCCGTGTCCAGGCGGTGGAAGGCGCCGTAGAGGAAGCCGTCGAGCCCGCGACGCCAGCCGCGCCGTCCGCGCCGGCGGCGGTGGTGGTGATGGCCCCGGGCGCGGCGACAGCCGCCGGGGCCGGCATGGAAGGGGCGCCCCCGATCGACGCGCGAGAGCGCGTAGAGCGAGGCGAAACCGAGGAGGAAACCGAACATGCTCGGAACCTCGGCACCCCGCGTCTCGGCTTTTCCAGGCGCCGCGTGAAGAAGTGTGAAGACGGCGAGCTTGACCCCGCCGGCCCGAGTGGTCACCACAGGAGCCCCGCCGGGGTGGCGGGGACGGCGCCCGGCGAGCCGGGCTCCAGGCGGATAGCTCAGTGGGTAGAGCGCCTCCCTTACAAGGAGGATGTCGTCGGTTCGAGCCCGGCTCCGCCTACCATCCTTAGTGTCTGACATCGCTCAGTTTTCTCCGGTGGACCCGGAGCGTGCGTCAGACGTCCGTGTCGGCTTCGTGTCGGGAACGGAGGGCCATGCGGGCCATTCTTCCCTGCACAGAGTCGGGATCGAGGTGCGCGTATCGCTCGGTGACCTTCGTCGAGGTGTGCCCGAGCAGCTGCGCGACTTCCCCGAGTGAGTAGCGCTCGCCCCATGTCCCCTGGAGGAGGTGGGAAGCGAAGGTGTCTCGGAGGTCGTGGATCTTGACGTTGACGGGGTCATGCGGGCGGTCGATGCCGCGAAGACGGGCGCGCGTCCGGGTGCCGGGGGTTCGCCCCAGGCCGGAGCGCTGCTTCTGGTCCCACCACCACCACCGGAACTTCCGGTGGCGGAGGCCGCCGCTGCCGGCCGGCCAGACCAGGCCCTCGAGGTCGTCGGCGAGCTGGAGGTCGCGCCACTCACGCAGCGCCTCCGCGGCCTGCGGCATGAGCGGGATGTCCCGCCGCGCCTTGGGGCTCTTCAGCGGGGCGCGGACCTCGATGATCCCGCTCGGGCCCGAGAGCTTCACGCGCGCCCAGGCGAGGTGCCGGAGCTCGCTCTTCCGGAGCCCCGTGAACATGGCGGCCCGGTAGAAGGCCTGGCGCTCGGCGGTCTTCCGCTCCCGGTCGCGCCGAGCTCGTGGTGTGTCCCCGGGCGCTCCGAAGGAGAGGCCGGCGAGGCGGGTGATCTCCTCGACCCGCAGCCAGCTCCACTCGTCCGTGTCGGGGCGCTCCTGCGTCGCCGGCACCTGCACCGCGGCGGCGGGGTTCGAGGTGACCTCGCCGGCCACCACGGCGGCGTAGAAGGCGCTCCGCAGCAGGTTGTGGATCTTCGTGACGGAGCGGCGCGAGAGCGAGCGTCCGAGGCGGACGGTGACGAGCTCGCCCTTCGCCCAGTAGCGCTGGATGGCCTCGGTCTGGAGCAGCTCCTCGAGGCGCCGGTGGACGTGCTTCGGCTCGATGTGCTTCAGCGGCCGGAGAGCCAGCCAGGACGAGCCAACGTGCAGGTCCCAGTACGCCTTCTCGTCCTCGGCGTAGGCGGTCTGACCGGAGACCTCGCGATGCCGCAGCCAGCGCTGCCCCCACTCCCCGAGGGTGAGCAGGGCAGGGCGCTCGGCGAGGTAGATGGACTTGACCGCCTCGAGCCAGTCGTGGGCCGCCTGCTCGGTGTCGCGGATGGCGGAGTGGTGCTGGCTGTGGATCTCGATGCGAGCACGCCAGCGGCCCGCGCCGTACGGACGCACGGTTCCTTTCGGGGGTCGCGCCATGGGTCGTTCGCATCGCTACCGCGAGCCCTTCTTTCGGAGCAACTCGGCCACGTCGTTGGGGCGCACCCGGGGCGGCATCAGCACTTCGCCGCGCGCGTCGCGCAGTCGGCGCCGGACCTCCTCAATGACGCCGCCCACCGGCACCGCGCGGAACGCCGCGGCCATCGCCCGGAGCACCTCCTCCTCGGTGTAGGTGGGCTCGGTGGTCACGCCGACGCCTCCACGAGCTCGGCCGCGGCCTTCGCGTCCTCGAGCGTGTCGTGAATCTCCGCGACGCCCCGGTCTTCGTTGTAGACGTGGAACCGCCCATCCGGGAACCACCCGTTGGTCCTGATGATCACCCACGAGTACCCCTCGAAGGCGCCTACGCGGAACCCACGCCATCCGTGCGCGTACGGCATCCAGAGAACGCGCGGCTCCCGCGCCTGGGCCGGCGCGGTCATCGCCGCCTCCGCTTGTCTGTGTTCGTGAGGTGCCACTGCGCGCAGCGCGGGCACCAGTAGACGCGGAGCCGGGCCGAGAGGCAGCGGCGCACCTCCTTGGCCTTGGCCCGGCTCCCGTACTTCACCTTGCCGCCGCAGAGGCGCTCGTCCTGTGCGACCGTCATGGCGCCTCGCAGACGACGAAGTCGACGAGCCAGCCGCCGTTGTAGGGCACGCGGCCGACGCGATGTCCCTTCGCCCAGGCGTCGTCGAGCGCCTGGCGCAGTGGCTCGTCCGACGTCTCTACGGAGCGGTTGAGCGGGTCGACGCCCTCCGCCCAGTCCTTCGCGACGATGCGCGCGGCCTCTGCCTTCGCTCGCTCGAGCGCCTCGCCGTAGGTGTCGCCACCCTTGATGAGGTTGAGCTCGCTGACGTACGCGGCCCACGCCGTTCCGCCGTCGGCGGTGGGGTGCTCCACGAGGAGGGCAGTGCAGATGTAGCCCTCGGGGTCGGGCACGTTCACGCCCACCT
>JBCDGX010000602.1:0-4150 GCA_038750805.1 Myxococcota bacterium | reverse complement strand
GGCCCGTAGCAAATCCTCGGGGGCCCGGCCATGGCGGGTGCCTCGCGAGCTTGCTCACGAAGGGCCGCCCGGAACGCTTCCCATCCGTTGCGCGGGCGGAGATTTTTCGGCAGCAGAACGTCGCTTGCTCTGCTACCGTCGCGCCTTCCCCGCGCTCTTCTGCAACCGAAGAATCCCCATGATTTCCCTTGATTCGCGCACTTCGCGTGCCGCCCTCCCCCCCGGTGCGTCTGCGACCGCCGGGAGCGGCGCCCGAAGGCCCCTCGCGGCGGGCCTCGTTCCGCTGGTTCTCTCGGCCCTCGCCCTCGCTCTCCTGCCGACGCACGCCGACGCGCAGCGCGGAGGCGGCGAAAACGCGCGCTTCACGCAGACGGGGCCGCGCCTCACGCTCGCCGATCTCGAGCGCATCGCGCCCCGGCTCGAGAGCGCCAACCCGGCCGAGGTCCAGGAGGCGCTCTTCGACCTCGTCGTCATCGACAAGCCCGAGGTCGTGCCGCCCATCGCGGCGCTGCTCCGGCGCGGCCAGCCCGACGCGATCACCGACGACGCGATCCGGGCCCTCGGCCAGCTCGAGGCGCCCGAGGCCATCGAGGTGCTCACGGAGTTCACGAACCACCGGCGCACGCCCGCGCGCCGGGCCGCCTACGAGGCGCTTGGCGCTATCGACGACCGCCGCGTTCCGGCGCTCCTGGCGCGGGGCCTGAGCGATGGGGACCGCGGCATCCGCGGCTCCGCGGCCTCGCTCCTCGGCGAGATGGGCCCGCGGGCGCGCTCGGAGATCGACCGGCTCTTCCTCGCCTTCGAGCGCGGCGTGGTCGAGGCCGGGCCGGCCGTCGGCAAGGTCGGCGCCGAGGACACCATCGAGCGCTTCCACGCCTTCCTCGAGGGCACGATTCCCTTCGCCGTCATGCTCTCGGGCTACCGCGCCTACCTCGGCCGCGAGGACATCAGCCTCGAGGCCAAGACGGGCATCGTCGTGAGGCTGAACGAGTTGGGCACCGTCGCCGCTCGCGACTTCCTCAACGACTACCTCAACGAGCTCCCGGACAACCCCCGCTCGCGCCGGGTCCGCAAGCTCCGTGAGGCCGTCGAGGAAGCGCTCCGCACCATCTACGACCAGAAGGGGAAGGCGTGATGCGTTCCATCCACGTCCTCACGGCCCTCGCCCTCGGCGCGTGCCTCACGGGCTGCGGCACCTTCGGCTCCGGAGCCGTCGCCGATGCCTTCAGCTACCGCTTCGCGGACAACCAGCAGGACGACGTCGCGCGCGTCTTCCAGTCGCTCCCGGAGCCGGCCAACGATCGCGTCGACAACGCCTTCGATCGCCCCATCGCCGTCGCGACCACGCACCCCGAGGACGGGGAAGGCGAGTCCACGGTCGTCGCCATCGACATCGAGGGCGGCGAGGTCCTCTGGGAGAAGCCCATCGATGCCCGCACGCGCCCCGAGGTGCTCGGCGACGTCGTGATGACGAGCCTCCGCCAGGAGGTGCTCTGCCTCGACCTCCGCACCGGTGACGAGCTCTGGCGCGTCAACAAGGAGGGCCTCGCCTACGTGGGCGCCACCCGCCACGGCGACGACATCGCCTTCGTCGTGAGCGTGGGTGCCGCCGGCGGCGCGACGCGCGTCGGCCACATCCGCATGCGGAACGCCCGCACCGGCGCCCGCCGCTGGGACCACGAGATCGCCGGCGTGCTCGGTCACCCGCAGGCCTTCGGCGATTACATCTTCGTCCCCTGGGACCGGCAGAACATCGCCATCCTCAACGCGACGGACGGCATCGAGACGGCCCGCATCCGGACCACGGACGACATCTTCAGCTGGGTCGAGGCGGAGCCCGCGGGCCTGTTCTACGGCCACCAGGGCATCTACCGCTTCACGGAGCGGAGCTTCAGCGGCAAGCGCGAGGAGTCGACCTACCGGCCCCCGCCCGTGCCCGACGCGCCCCGGGACCCGCTCGTCCACGACGACGGCTTCTACCCCATGCCCGGCACGCGCTCGGCGCGCGGCCGCATCCAGACCTTCTGGGAGCCGGTGCCGACGACGGAGAGCGATCTGCTCCCGGTCGTCGATGACCGCTTCTACCTCGTCTACTACCGCTACGTGTTCTGCTTCGACGGCGAGCAGAACCTCCAGTGGGCGCGCATGCTCGAGCAGGACGTGATCCGCGCGCACGCGGTCACGAAGGGCCTGATGACCATCGGCGAGGAGGGCGAGATGCACCTCCTCGACATGCGCACGGGCAACGACCGCTGGAGCGGCGGCATCGAGCGCGACCTCGCGAGCGCCGGCCTCGACGTCGGCGATTTCGACCCGGCGGCGGACCACGACGGGGGCGAGGCCCGCGACCTTCGCACCTCCCTCATCGAGATCTCCGGCGACGCCGACAACCGGCTCACGCCGGCGCGCGCCTACGCGGTGCAGCTCCTCGGCCGCATCGAGAACCCGGAGATCACCCGGGACCTGCTCGACCTCTACGCCCAGCGCTCGATGCCCTCGGCCGTGCGCGAGGCCATCGGCATCGCGCTCCAGCGCCGCACGAGCGGCGGCGAGTTCATCGTCGAGTCTCTGAACCGCCACTACGACTACATCGAGCAGTCGCGCGTGCCGCCGCTCGCGCTCATCGTTCCGGCGCTCCTCCAGCAGGAGAACCGCGAGGCGGTGCCGGCGCTCATCAGCCACCTCCTCGACCACGAGACGCCGCACGAGGTGCTGCCCCTCGTGGCCCGCGGCGTGGTGGAGCTGGGCGACGAGAGCATCGTGCCCTCGCTCAAGGACTTCCTCATCCGCTACCACGCGGACAGCCTCTTCGATGGCGAGGAAGAGGCCGAGACCCTCCAGGTGGTGTCCGAGGGCATCTTCAAGCTCGGCGGGCCCACGGGGCGGGACATGCTTCGCCGCGTGCAGGCCGGGGCGCACACCGTCGAGCCGCTCCAGGTGGCGATCAACACGCTCTTCGTCGACGAGGCGCGGCGCGAGGAAGAGGATATCCTTCGCCGAGAGCAGGACCGCCGCGACGAGATCGCAGCCTTGGTGGAGCAGGAGATTCGCGAGCGGCCGGTGCGCCTCTCCCAGGCGCAGATCAACCAGACCTTCGAGACGCACTACGACGAGCTGCGCGCGTGCATCGAAGACGAAATGGAGCGGAACGAAGCCCTCGCCCAGGTTCGCTTCACCTTCATCATCGAGGCCGAGGGCCAGGCCAACAACTGGCACTTCTCACCGAACAACGACCAGTTCGTCGGCTGCATCCAGCCCGTTTCGAACCAGATGGAGTTCCCGAAGTTCCAGCCGAGCACGCGCCGGCAGCGGGCGGCCGTGACCATCCAGCTCCGCGTGCCCACGGAGGGCGGCGCCCAGCAGGGCGGCGGTGACGACATCGGTCCCGGCCCCTGGTGGTCCTACTACGAGCGTCGCGCCGCGGACGGCGTCGCGCCCGGTCGCCCCTGGTGGGAGATCCGCCGCGCGACCACGCGGGAGATCGAGGTCCAGGGCGCGGGCAACGTGTCCGAGGACGACATCGACTGGCTCCTCGAGGGCGAGGGCGAAGGGGACGGCGGCGCCACCGAGGGTGGCGACGAGGAGCCCTCCGACTCGAGCGACGCGCCCGCCGAAGGCGAGACGCCCGACGCGCCCGCGCCGAGCGGTGGCTCCGAGGGCGGTGGCGCCGAGGGCGGCGAAGGCGAGCCCTGGTGGCAGGGCACCGAGGAGTGAGCCGGCCCTGAGCTCGCGCGCTCCTCAGCGGAGCGACGCCTCGGCATCGAGGAGCGCGCGCAGCACTTCCCCCGACGTGGCCGCGAGCGCCGGGTCGAAGCGATCCGGATGAAGCTCCCGGGCGAGCTGGCGAAGTGCGCTTCGTGCGTTCGTCCGATCGCCCGCGGGGAGCCCGAGGAGCTCCTGCGGCGCGGCCCGGCGCGCGAGCGCCCGGCGCTTCTGGAGGAGGAGCGCGTTCGATCCGCGCCGGGGCGGCGCCACGAGCCCGAGGTCCCGCCAGGCGGCGAGCCGGGGCATGCCCGCGGGCCCGAGGCCCCTCTCCAGGGCGCGCGGGGTCGGCTCACCACCGAGGAGCGCGTCGCGGAGCGCCGTACCGAGCGCGTCGAGGGGCCGTCCCTCGAGCGTCGCGCGACCGAGGCGGGTGAGCGCGAGGGCG
>JBCDGX010000601.1:0-4167 GCA_038750805.1 Myxococcota bacterium | reverse complement strand
CTCGGGGCGAAGGTGCTCCAGATTCGTTCGGTCGAGCTGGCGATGAAATACGCCGTGCCCATTCACGTGCGCTCGAGCTTCTCCGAGGCGGAGGGAACGATGGTGACGGGAGAGGACGAGTCCCTCGAGGCGGTCGTCGTGGCGGGCGTTACCTACGACAAGAAGGCCGCGAAGGTCGTGATGCGCGGCGTGCCGGACACGCCGGGGGTGGTCGCGGGCATCTTCGAGCCCCTCGCCGAGCGCAACGTCAGCGTGGACATGATCATCCAGTCGGCACCCCAGGACGGGAAGACCGACCTGACCTTCACGGTCAGCCAGGAGGACGTCGCGCGCATGGGCGAGCTCGCCGACGAGATCGCGGGATCCGTGGGCGCCGAGGGGGCCGTCATCGACGCCGACGTCGTCAAGGTGAGCATCGTCGGCCTCGGCATGCGGAGCCACGCGGGCGTCGCGTCGCGCATGTTCCGGCTCCTCGCGAACGAGGGCATCAACATCGAAGCGATCACGACGAGCGAGATCAAGACCTCGTGCCTGCTTCGAGCGAAGTACGCCGAGCTCGCCGTGCGCACGCTCCACGACGGCTTCGGCCTCGGCGAGGGCTGAGCAACTCCAGGGGCGAGCGTCCGACGAGGGGACGTGACCCCGCCTTCGACCGCTGCTCCCGAGCCGCTGCGCGCGCTCGCGCTCCTCACGCTCGCCATGGCGCTGGCCGCCCTGGCCCGAGCGCCGGACCCGCCGGCGCCGCCCTGGGAGCCCCCCGCGGCCGAGGCCCGGGAGGGTGCGCGGGCCCTGCGCGACGGCGAGCGCCTCGACGTGAACGGGGCGACGCCGGCGGAGCTCCAGCTCCTCCCGCGCATCGGACCCGCGCTCGCGGCACGCATCGTCGCCGCGCGCCCCTTCGCCCGCGTCGAGGAGCTCGTGCGCGTGCGGGGCATCGGCGCGAAGACCCTCGCGCGGCTCCGGCCCTTTCTCCGCGCCGAGCGGCTCAGCGAAAGCAGCGCCAGGTGAGGCTGATGCGTGGCCCCGCCGCGGGGCGCTGACGCTTGAGGGCGTGCACCCAATCGTCCTGCACGCGATGGGGCATGAAGACGAGCGAGCCCCCCTCGAGCGTGTGGGCGAAGCGCACGCTCGGGTCGTCCCGGCGGCGAAAGCTGAGCTTGCGGGTCGCGCCGAGGGAGACGATGGCCACCCCCGTGCCCGCGGTGAGCTCGCTCGTGTCGTCCGAGTGGAAGCCCATCTTCGCCCGCTCGTCCGGGTAGTAGTTCAAGAGGCAGTTGTTGAACGCGATGCCCAGCGTCGCCTCGAGCGCCTCGGCCACCGGCGCGAGGCGCGGATGCATGGGCCGCGCCGGGTAGACCATCTGCGCGTAGTTGTAGGGCCGGCCGAAGGAGGCCGTCTCCCGGGCGGACATGCTCGCCTCCCAGCTCACCTCGCGCCGGAGCGCGCCGAGGAGCGCCGCGTGCGCGGGCCAGAAGCGTTCGCGCAGAACCAGGTCCGGGCGGTCCGCGGGGGGCTTCATGCCCGGAGTCTGCGCCGTCGCGGGCGAGATGCACGACCCCGCGCCGATCGCGCGCCATCGCACCTTTGGCCCCACCCGCCGCTTGCCCGCTTCGGAGGCGCGCGGCTAGCTCCGGTCGCGCGGCGCGAGGGCGCCGGAGGAGTGCTTCCCATGATGCAGCGAGCGATGCGGCCCACCCTGATGGCCTTCCCCGTGCTTCTGGCCTTCGCGGGCTGCGGCGATGACGCCGAAGGCAGCGGCGAGGTCGATGGGGGCACCCCCGTGGTCGACCTCGGACGCTCCGATCTGGGCGGCACCGGGGACATGGGGAGCGGCCCCTCGCCCTTCGGCGAGAACGCGAACCAGACCTGCGCCGACGGCATCGACAACGACGAGGACGGCTTCCTCGATTGCGACGATCGGGGCTGCGAGGATCGCTGGGTCTGCGCCTTCGAGGCGAACAACGTCGACTGCGCCGACGGCATGGACAACGACGGCGACGGGTTCACCGATTGCGACGACGATCAGTGCCAGGGCGACGGCATCGTCGTCTGCGACGGCCCGGGCGTGGCCGCGACCCCGGCGGACATCTCGGCGGCCATCGCCGCGCGCTGCTCGGACGGTATGGCCAACGTGAACACCTTCGTCGATTGCTTCGATTTCAGCTGCCAGCACTTCCACGAGCCCTGCTTCGAGGCCCCGGAGATCGTGCGCGAGAGCTCGAACGCGCTCTGCTCGGACGGGCTCGACACGGACGGCGACGGAGCCGTGGACTGCGCCGACTCGGACTGCGGCGGCGAGGCCATCGTCGTCTGCGACGGCGAGGGCAACCCCGTGGACCTGACGCCCGAGGAGATCGCGGCGCAGGCGAACGAGCGCTGCATGAACGGGATCAGCGACGACGACAACGACTTCGTCGACTGCGAGGACTTCAGCTGCAGCCAGAACGAGCCCCTCGTCACCGTCTGCCCGGACCCGCCCGAGGGCACGGACGAGGCGTGCATGGACGGCGAGGACAACGACATGGACGGCTTCGTCGATTGCGACGATTTCGACTGCTCCATGAGCGACGAGGTCACCGTCTGCGACAGCCCCGAGGGCACGGATGAGGCGTGCATGGACGGCGAGGACAACGACATGGACGGCTTCGTCGATTGCGAGGACTTCGACTGCTCGATGAACGACGACGTCACGGTCTGCGCAGACGCCACGGAGTCCACGGACCGCGCCTGCTCGAACGCCCAGGACGACGACGGGAACGGATTCATCGATTGCGACGACAACAGCTGCCCGGACGACGGGCCGGCCTGTCGCGGCGTCGACCCGGACGCTACCTGAGCGCGCTCAGTAGCCGGCGAAGAGCCAGCCGACCTTCAGGCCCCCGGAGAGGTAGGCCGGCTCGAAGGCGCCGTCCCCGAAGCCCGTGGGCAGCACATACGCCCGCGCCTCGATCCCGAAGAGGAGATCGCGGCGCGGGAGGTAGTCGAGGCCGACCACGGCATGGAGCCCTAGGTTCCCGCGGGTGCGGCCCGCACGCGCGCTCACGAAGGCGTCGACACCCGCGCCGAAGTAGGGGACCCACTCCAGGATGTCGAGGAGGTAGACGACCTCCGCGCCGACCAGGGCGACGTGGAGCGGGTCCGGCGCCGGATGAAAGCCGTAGCTCGCGCGCCCGCGCAGCGCGAAGAGGTCACTCGGTCCCCAGCTCGCCGTGACGCCGAGCTGGGCGCCGTCCGCGGCCGCCTCCCCCCCGGGGAGGGCCCGCGCGTAGCCGGCGTCGAGCTCAAGGGTCCACTGCTCCTCGTAGGCGTGGGCGGAGCCCGGGATCGCGAGCGCGAGCGCGAAGGCGAGGGGCGGCAGGGCCTGAGGGAGCCTTTCCGGCGCGCGCATGGCGAGACGCGTAGCACGCGCGCCGGGAATGCTCCGGCGCCACGGGGTGTCGGCTCCTCGCGGGACCGTGTGGACGTGCCCCGCCCGGCCGGGCGTTGACCGGCCGGAGGGCCCATGCAAGTTTGCCGCGCCGCGCGCGGCTGGGCCCGCGCCAAAGGAGTGCACCTTGGCCGACGACGCCGAGAAGACCGAGGAAGAGACCACCGCCGCCGCCCCGCCGGAGGACGCCGAGACCGCCACCGAGGCGGAGGAGGGCGCCGACGTCGAAGAGGCCGAGGCGGGTGACGCCGCGGAGGACACGACCGACGACGCCGAGGACGAGGCCGCCGAGGCGGCGTCGTCCGAGGCCGGCAGGGTCGCGCCCCGGAAGAAGAAGACGGGACGCAAGAAGAAGCCCCCGCGGCAGACCGCCGGTGAGCGCCTCGCGCAGAAGAAGGCCGCCAAGGCGGCGCAGAAGCGCGAGGAGCGGCACCAGGAAGCGGAGGAGATCGAGGACAAGGCCATCGAGCGCGCCGAGGAGGTCACCTCCTGGCTCGACGAGAACAAGCGCGTCCTCGGCATGATCGCGGCGGCCGTGGTGCTCGTGGCCGGCGTCGTGCTGACCGTGCGCGCGGTCGGCCGGGGCGCTGGCGCGGACGCGACCACGGCCCTCTGGGAGGCCACGCAGACCGCGGCGGCTCCCATCGTGCCCGAGGGGGAGGAGGCGCCCGAGGGCGTCGACGAGACCTTCCCGACGCCGTCGGCCCGCGCCGAAGCCGCGATCCCGAAGTACGAGGCGG
>JBCDGX010000600.1:0-4174 GCA_038750805.1 Myxococcota bacterium | reverse complement strand
GCGAGCTTCGTCAGCGCCTCGCGATGAAGCGCCGCGTCGCCGCCGCCCTCGCGCTCCGGATCGCTGAGCTCGGCGAGCCCCTGCCAGGCTTCGAGGCGGTCCGCGTCGATGCGCGTGGCGGCGCGGAGCTCCTCCACGGCCGCGTCGCGCTGGTTCTGGGCGAGCTTCGCGCGGGCGACGAGGAGCCGAGGCTCGTAGCCGTCGAGGCCGTTGGGGCGCAGGGCCTCGAGGCGCGCCGCCGCCCCTGGCGCGTCCCCGCGACCGAGGGCGATCCGCGCGAGCAGGAAGCCGGCGAGGGGCTGTGTCGCGTCGCGCGACGCCGCGGCCTCGAGCTCCGCCACGGCCTCCTCGAGGCGACCGTTGACGAGGAGCGCCGCGCCGAGCGCCGCCCGGGCGTTCGCGTCGTTCGGCGCCGCCGCGGCCGCGTCACGGCGCGGGCCGAGGTCGCGGAAAGCGAGCGCGTCGAAGCTCCAATCGTCCTCGCGGCGGGCGAGGCGGCGACGCTCCGCCGCGCGGAAGGCGGCGTCCACCGCGTCGATGTCCTCGCCGAGCACCTGCGCGAAGAGCGCTGGCGTGCGGAGCCCGCGCCCCCAGCCCTGGAGCAGCTCGACGATCTTGTCGAAGCCGTAGGTGCCGACGAGGTGATGGATGACCCGCGTGCTCGCGTAGTAGGCCGTGATGATCTCCTCGGGGCTCCGCGCACGGGTGAAGGCACGGTTCAGGTCCCGGAGCGCCGGGAGCCGGTCCGCGGCGAGCGCACGCCAGAGCAGGTGGTCGAGCTCCCGCTTCCACTCGGGCCGGGCGATGTTGGTCTCGTACTCGGCGAGGCCCTCCGTGAACCAGCGCGGCACGCGGTTCCGCGAGAGCTGGATGTGGAAGACGTGGGCGAGCTCGTGCCAGGTGATCTGGCCCCAGTTGAAGGGACCGCCCGCCGGGCTGATGGCCGTGACCACCTTGCCGAAGCACACGCCCTGCACGCCGAGGTTCGGGAGCCCCGTCGTCCGGAGCGCGAAGTGCTGCGTGTCCGCGTACATCTCGATGCGGAGCGGCCCTTCGGGCGTGAACCCGTAGCGCCGGACCATGTCCTCGTGCGCCCCCGTGAGCACCCCGGGCACGTAGGGCTCGAGGACCTCCCGCTCGTCGTTGTGAAAGCGGAACACGAAGGGCCCGCTGGGCACGGTCGCGTACTGCGCCGGGAGCACCCGGTCGTAGAGCTCGAGCGTGTTGTAGACGCGAACGTTGAAGCGGTCCCGGCGCCAGGCGCTCTCCAGGGCCTGGAGCCCCTCCTCCTCGTCGCCCATGCGGAGCAGGTTCAGGCCGAGGTTCGCGTGGGCGCGGTAGTCCGACGAGTCGAGGGTCACGGCCTCGCGACTCATGGCGACGATGTCCGGGTAGCGATGCTCCCACTCCGCGTACTCGGCGATGACGTTGAACATCTCCGAGTAGGTCCGGTGCTGCCCGAGCACGCGGCGCTTCGCCGCCTCGAAGCCCGCCTCGTCGTCGGCCAGGAAGCGCACCGCGGCCTTCATGGAGAGGAGCTCGAGGTCCGACCCGTTCAGCGCCAGGGCCTCGTCGAGGAGGGCATCGGCGCCAGCGACGTCGAGGTCCCGGAGCGCGAGCCCGGCCTTCGTCGCCATGGCGAGCGGGTGCCGCGGATGGACCTCGAGGGCGCGTTCGACGTGGCGCGCGGCCTCGGCGAAATCGAAGCTCTGCTCGATGCGGATGCGCGCCATGAGCGCGTGCGCCGTGGGTTCGCGCGGGTTGATGGCGAAGACCGCGCGGATGGACTCCTCGGCGTGGCCCGCGTCGTACTTCGCGAGGAAGAGGCGGGCCCAGGCGAGCTGCGTCTCGATGCGTTCGGGCGCCGCCTCCGCGGCCTCCTGGAAGGCGTCGTTGGCGTCCCGGGCGGAGCCGAGGCCCCAGGCCGCCTCGGCGACGTAGGCGAGACCGACGCCGTCGCCCTCGGCGATGCGCTCGTCGTTGTAGGCGTCGATGAGCTGGTAGTAGAGGCGCTCGGCGTCCGCCGTGGCTCCCCGCGCGGCATAGGCCCGCCCCATCACGAGGCGCGCACGGTGAGCGTTCGGCTCCGCCTCGAGGGGCGCGAGGGTCCGAAGCGCTTCGGCGATGGCGCCGCGGGCCAGCTCGGCCTCGGCCTGGGTGGTGAGCGCCGCCGCCTTCGCATCGCCCTGGAGCCCTGCCGCAGCGCGACCCGCGAGGGTCCCGGCCGCTCGGAGCTCGCCTTGGACGAGGGCGAGCTCCGCCTTCACGCGGAGCGCCTCGGGGCCCTCGCCGAGCTCGGCCGCGGCGACGGCCTCGTAGAAGCCGGCGTTCAGGGCCTCCCGCGCCTCGGCGACGTTCGTGATCGCCGGCGCCTCGCGCTCGACGGGGTCGGCGAAGCTCCGCGCGACCTCCGGCAGCTCCGGGAGGGGCACGTTCGCGGCCTGACCTTCGGCGCCGCCGAGCCCTTCGCCGGGCAGCGGGCCCCCGACGGGGCCCTCGCCGGACCCTGGCATCACCGGGGTCTCGGGCAGCGGCGCGGGGCTCGCGCCGCCGCAGGACGTCCCGCAGGCGGCGAGGCCCAGCACGAGGAGGAGGGGAAGGAGGCCCGTGCCGCGGGACCCGGAGCGCGTCATGGGGAGAGCATAGTCGGCGCGCGGAGGTCCGCAGCTGGCGCCGCTCGGCCCCCGCTGCTGCTAACCTGAGGGCGATGAGCGACGACGCGTCCCCCTTCGAGAGCTACGGCGGCTTCCTCCGGACGGCGATCCAGCGCTACTGGGACCGCAAGGGCTCGAGCCGCGTGACCTTCCTGGCGCTGCTCTTCGCCACGCGGCAAGCGTGGTCCGTGGCCCTCGAGAAGGGCCTGAGCGTGGACTCGGGCAAGCGCGTGCTGACCGGCGCGGGGGCCGTGGCAGCGGGGGCGGTGCTGATCCGCCTCTTTCTCGGCGGGCCCCTCGGGCTGATCCTCACGGGCGCCTCGGCCGTCAGCCTCCTCGCGGTCTACGGCAAGAACAGCGAGGCCATCTGGAAGAAGGTCCCGCGCTTCCACGGCATCATCGACGAGTACGAGGAGCAGTGGGGCGAGGTGCACGCGCAGCACGCCGCCGGCGACCTCGACGAGGCGAAGCGCGACCTGATGATGGAGGGCCTGATGGCCCGCTTCCTCGACGACCTCGACACGGCGCCGGAGCCCGAGGAGAGCGACGAAGAGCCGGCCGTCGAGGTCCCGACGGGCTTCGCCGCGCACGTGGCGCGCCAGCGCGACGAGAACCCCGACGCCTGAGACGGGGGTGCGCCAGCCGGAGGGCGCCCGAGCAGCCGCCGGGCGGCCGCTCGGCGCCGACGATGCTGGGGCGGCTCAGCGCGGCGCGCAGAAGACGCGGATCGTCGTCACGACGTTCGCGAGCACGGGCCAGGAGCCGTCGCCCTCGACCTCGCAGACCTCGGTGGGGCTCGAGGCCGTGACGCTGATCTCGCCCGGCGTGACGTTGATGAAGCTGAGGAACGTGTCCTCGCCGCCGGCCGCGACGGTGTCGCCGATGAGGAACTCGCCGGTGTTCTCGGTGCGCGTGAGCACGGCCTCGAACTCGCCGAGCAGGTCCGCGGTCTCGCCGCCCGCGACGGAGCCCGTCTCGAAGTCGACGACCACGATGCCCTTCGTCGGGTCGCGCTCGAGGCCCACGCTCCCGAGGAGGAAGTCGACATTCGGCTCCGGGGTGAGGCCGTAGTCGCGCTCGCGATCCTGACCGGCCACGGCCTCAGCCTCGAGGAGGCCGACGTGGCCCGGCGCCTCGAGGCGCACGAGCACGCGCGAATCGACGGGCACCTGGACCTCGAAGGCGCCCTGGGCGTCCGTCACGCCGGCGAAGGTCGCGTCGCCGCTGACCTGAACGGTCGCCCCGGCGATGCCCTCGCCGACCCCGGCGCCGGTCGCGTCGGAGAAGGCGCGCCCGCGAAGGTCGACCGTCGCGTCGCCGCAGGCGGCCAGGAGGAAGAGGGTGGTCAGGATGGAAAGCTGCAGCCTCATGATGCCCAGCTATAGATCCACCGGTGCGCCGCGTCGATGCGCGGCCCGACCTGATCAGTCGACGTCTTCAGGCGGGCGCTCGAGGCCGGCGGAAGTCGGCGTGGACTCGGGGCTCGCGGGCTTCGGCGGGAGGCGAACCTTGGTGGGCCG
>JBCDGX010000599.1:0-4177 GCA_038750805.1 Myxococcota bacterium | reverse complement strand
CGGCGGTCCAGAGCATGAGAAAGCGGGCCGCGAGGCCCGAGGGGCGACGGGGGCTCACGGCTGCGCCTCCTGGCCCGAGCGCGGCAGGCGGCGCGCGGCCCGGAGCTTGGCCGAGCGCGCCCGAGGGTTGGCATCCCGCTCGGCCTCGCTCGCGACCACGGGCTTCTTCGTGAGCGGCCGGAGCTCCGCGGAGCCCTTGAAGGCGTGTTTGACCGCCCGATCCTCGAGCGAGTGGAAGCTGATGATGGCCGCGACGCCCCCGTCGGCGAGCACACGAGGAAGTGCCTCGAGGAGCGCGTCGAGCTCGTCGAGCTCTCCGTTCACGGCGATGCGAAGCGCCTGAAAGGTGCGCGTGGCCGGGTCGATGCGGCCGCGCCGGCCACCGTAGACACGCCACACGGCGCGGCGGAGGTCGCCGGTGGTCTCGAGGCGCCCCTCCGCGGCCTGCTGCTTCAGGTTCCGGGCGATGGGCCGGCTCCGGCGCTCCTCGCCGAGGGTGTAGATCACGTCCGCGAGGGCCGCTTCGGAGAGGCGCTCGATGAGCTCTTTGGCCGTCTCCCCGCGCGTGGGATCCATGCGCATGTCGAGGGGCCCGTCCTCGCGGAAAGAGAACCCGCGCTCGGGCTCGTCGAGCTGCGGTGAGCTCACACCGAGATCCGCCACGAGCCCGTCGAGGCGCAGCGGCTCCGCCGCCTCGCCGCGCAGGGCGAGGATCTGCTGCAGCGCGCCGAAGCGCTCGTGCACAAGCTGGACCCGCTCGCCGAAGATCGCGAGGCGCTCCCCCGCGAACGCCAGCGCGTTGGGGTCGCGGTCGAAACCGAGCAGGCGCCCGTCCGGCCCGCTCGCCTCGAGGATGGCCTCCGCATGGCCGGCGAAGCCGAGCGTGAGGTCCGCGTAGCGCCCCCCGGCCCGGGGCGCGAGGGCGGCGAGGGTCTCGTCCCTCAGGACCGTGCGGTGGGGTGAGCGCATCACAGCCCGAGCTCCGCGAGGTGCTGCGCCATGGCCAGGCGCTGGGTCGCGTCCTCAAGGACCTTGGCCTGCTCCGCCTCGAAGCGCTCCGTGGACCAGAGCTCGACGTTCCGGCCCATGCCCGCCCAGAGCGCGCCCCGCTCGAGGCCCGCGTGCTTGCGGAGCGGCGCCGGGATGAGGATGCGGCCGAGCTTGTCGGCCACGACCTCGACGGCCGCGGAGACGTAGTAGCGGCGGAGCGCCATCACCTTCGGGTCGAACTGGGGAAGCGCGGCGAGGCGCTCCTCGAAGGCCAGCCACTCGGCCTCCGGGTAGGCGACGACGCAGGGGTCGAGGCCGTTGGTCAGCACGAGGCGCACGGGCGCGTCACCCTCCGCGAGCGTCTCGCGAAAGCGCGCGGGAAGGGACGTGCGCCCCTTCTTGTCCACCGCGTGCTCGTACCGACCCCGGAACACCGTGCCCTCTCCGCCTTCGGGCCCCCTGCGGCCCGCTCCTGGGCGTCCGCGCGCGCGGCGCGGAGAGCCCCAGCGCGGTTATGGCACTTCTTGCCACTTCTTACCACCTCCCTGTGACGCGGATTCGCCCGCGCCCGGCAACTCGGCCCGTTGGGCGGTGCGCAATGCGGAAATCGCTGCGTTTTTTTGGTAGTCGGGCGAAGGTGGGAGAAGCTCGAGGTGGGGAGGGCGCGCCGACGCACGACGCAGCGCCCTTCCCGCGCCTCTCAGAGGGGATCACACGTGATCCAGTCCAAGACGGACTCGGCATTTCGATCATCTCATACAAGCCGATCAAGGCTTCAATTAGGTGATGGGAACGACGGATCCGGCTTGCACGCCGCGGCCCGGTGACCGGTGCATCGACGCACCGCCGTGGTCTCCGGCGGGCGGGAGCTCGCGTCGCCTCTCCCACCGACCTGCTAGGACGTCAGGCGTGGACGACGCCCTTCCCCCGGAGTCGACGCTGCCGACGGAGAGCGAGGGCGCGAACCCCACCGGGGCCGAGGCCCTCGAGGCCGCCTGGGCCGAGGTCCTCTCGCATTGGGACGACCCCGGGCCCCACGAGCGCTACCTCGCGCTGGCCGAGGCCCTCGGGCGCCAGGCCGACGCCGGCGCGCGCTACCGGGCCGTTCGCGAGGCTGAGCCCGAGCGCGCGGCGGAGGCGAAGCGACGGATCGACCAGCTCGTGGCCCGGGCGCTGGTGCGCCTGCACGCGACGCGCACGCCGCCCCGGACCTCGTCGCGACGCTGGCTCTTCCTGGTCGCCATGCTCGTGGCGCTCGCCCTGCTCGGCACGGCGGCGGCCGTCGTGCTCGGCGGGTGATCTCGCGATGGCCACACTCGCCCGGGCCAGCTAGGGTCTCGCCAGCGGAATGCAGCTCGATTTCAAGAGCCGCGAGCTGACGGTCAAGCTCGTCTATTATGGCCCGGCGCTCAGCGGGAAGACGACGAACCTGCAGGCCATTCACCGCCTCGTCCAGGACGACATCGCGGGCCGGCTGATGACCCTGGAGACCCGGGACGACCGCACCCTCTTCTTCGACCTGCTCCCGCTCACCTTCGAGGCCGGCGCCGGCCTCCAGATCCGCTTCAAGCTCTTCACGGTCCCCGGCCAGGTCATCCACAACGCGACCCGGCGCCTCGTGCTGCAGGGTGCCGACGGGACGGCCTTCATCGCCGACTCGCAGATCAGCGAGACGAAGGCGAATCAACAGGCCTTCCTGAACATGCAGACGAACCTTCGGGAGAACGGCATCGACCCGAAGGCGCATCCGCTCGTCATCCAGTTCAACAAGCGGGACCTCCCCAACGTCCGCAGCGACGCGGAGCTCCAGCGCCTCGCGAAGCGCGGCAAGGAGCCCGTCTTCCCGGCCGTGGCCACGCGGGGCACGGGCGTCATGGAGACCTTCCTCGGCCTCGCCGAGCTCACCTGGCGGCACCTCGAGCGCACGCACCAGCTCAGCGAGAAGTTCGACCTCGACCCCGACGCCTTCCTCGACCAGCTCCGCGGTCGCCTCGCGCACGGGGGCGCGGCATGAGCGACTCGACGCCCGAGAGCCGCCTCTCCTCCCTGCCTCCGTCGAGCGGCATCGACATCGCCCTCGGTGACCTCGAGGGTCTCGAGGAAGTGGTCGATCGCGAGGCCCTTCGGGACGTCTGCCACTCCTTCTTCGACCTCTTCAACCTCAGCGTGCGCGTCTTCGGCGCCGACGGAACGCTCCTCGCCGACGCGCACGAAGAGCAGGACATTCACGAGTACCTCCGGACCATCGCGCCCGCGCGGCTGGCGCTCGACCGGGACGTCGAGGCGGTGAAGCGCCTGATGCCCGGCAAGGGCGAGGCGCGGCACACGGAAGTCACGGGTGCGGTCTACGACGTGGTCCCGCTCGTCTATCAGGGCCGAAGCGTCGGCCGCTTCGTCGTCGGCCCCTACCTCCCGGCCGAGATGCGGGAGGTCCCCCGTGAGCTCCTCGCGCTCGGCGACCTGGACCCGGAGCGCGTGCGCGACCTGCTCGCGGCGATGCCGCGGGTGCGCGAGGCCACGGCGAAGCGCATCCGAGACCACCTCCGGCGCGTCGTCGACCTGCTCCTCTTCGCGTCGCATCGCGCGCACCTGACGAGCGAGATGCACGTGGCGTCCGTGCGCGAGAGCTACCGCGAGCTCGCCGAGAAGACCGCGAAGCTCCAGGTCGCCTACGACCGGCTGAAGGAGCTCGACCGGCTGAAGTCGAACTTCCTCGCCACCGTGTCCCACGAGCTCCGGACGCCGCTCACCTCGATCATCGGCTACTCGGAGATGCTCGACACGGGCATTGCCGGCGAGCTCAACGACGAGCAGCGCGAGTTCGTCGCGACGATCCAGCAGAAGGGCGAGCACCTCCTCCAGCTCATCACCAGCCTCCTCGACCTCTCGAAGCTCGAGCAGGGCGTGATGAAGCTCCACCGCGAGAAGGTCGTCGCGGGCGCCATCGTCGAGGAGGTCGCCAAGACCATGGTTCCGGCGGCGCATCGCAAGAGCATCGCGATCCACACGAGCATGGAGGACGGCCTCCCGGCCATTCACGGCGACCCGGTGCGCCTGAAGCAGGTGCTCTTCAACCTGGCCGAGAACGCCGTGAAGTTCACCCCCGAGGGCGGGAGCGTGCACTTCGGCGTCCACGCGACGGAGCTCGAGGAGGAGGACGGCGACGCGCTCGGCGCGGTGCTCATGG